>JBEKKY010000265.1:0-5547 GCA_050010475.1 Acidobacteriota bacterium
CGACTTGGAGGACTGCTGAAGAGCCGTATGCTGGGAAAGCCACTTGTACGGTTCCGTGAGGGACGGGGCGGCAACTGGGCATTGGTCCTGGAAGCACCCCGTCTACTCGACCCGGCCGTCAGGCCGGGATACCAATACCGCAGAAATCGAGCGCCGAAGGTGCGGCACAAAATCCAACTTCGGCAAAATTGGATTTCCAAGGGTTAATTTATTGAATATGAAGAATAAGGACCCATTTCAAATATTCCCAATTTCGGAATCGCGGTTTAAAAGAGCCGGCGAGACGCCGGCGCTCCCGGCATCAAGAAAAATGAGAACAGCGAGAGAAATCGCGCAACTGGCACAAAGGGCGTGCATATTGGAAGTCTGTGCTCGCAAACCAGGCAATGTCAGCCGAGACCATGATTTCTCCGATACATCGTTCGAGGATTTTCTGATCAGTGCAATTGCAGTCGGCCCCGCTTTGGAAAATGCGGCTGAATCGAGAGTCGGCCAGATCATCTGGCAAGCTGCCTCGGACACTCGCCGGCTCGTGCGGCCCAACACGAATCTAGGTTTGATTCTGCTGTTGGCGCCTCTGGTCAAAGCCTGTCTGGGAGCATCGTGTTTCGGCAGCATGAGGCAGAGCCTGAGTTCGGTTTTGAATGCGCTAAGCATTGAAGACGCCCGGCTGGCGTATGCCGCCATCCGGTCGGCGCAGCCTGGAGGACTCGGGCAGGTTTCCGAGGCCGACGTCGCGGAAGAACCCTCGATAACATTGCTGCGGGCTATGGTTTTGGCGCAGAACCGGGATTCGATCGCGAGCGAATATGCGACCGGTTTTTCCATCACTTTTGAAATCGGTCTGCCGGCTCTCAAGCAGGCGCTGTCGGAAGGCGCGGATCTATCCAATGCAGCAGTCCAGGCCTACCTGACGATTCTCGGCCGAATACCGGACACACTGATTGCAAGGAAAAGAGGTTTCGAAACGGCCCGTCAGGTTTCGTTGCATGCGAGGGAAGTGCTGGGCTCGGGCGGGATTTTCACTTCGAGGGGGCAAGAGGCAATTTTAGAGATGGACAAAAGGCTTTTGGACCCAAACCATACCCTAAATCCCGGCACGACCGCTGACCTGACAGCCGCTGCCATTTTTCTCGTCTTAATTGAATAGTGGAGGTTTCAGTTAACACATGTGGGGCGACTCTCAAGAGCCGCCTGGCGCGCAAGCGCCATCACGAAGCGGCCTTCGGCCGTGCGGCTCTGGAGAGCCGCCCCACATGCTGGGAATAAGAGCTTGTTGGAAACAGAGATTGCGAAGAATTTTGCTCTGCACTTGCGGTGTGATGTCAAATTTCGAATCGACTGAATCGTGTTGACAAAAGCCCATGCGCGAGATATAGATCCAGCACCAAGCCGAAATGAAACGGTTCTCGTTCGCGGTATCGGAAAGTTGGCCCAATCCGAAAGTGTTTTTAGATATTAGGAGGAATCAATGGCAAAAATAGATCGTGTGATGGTCGGGGAAGCCCTGGTCGGCGATGGAAACGAAGTTGCTCATATTGACCTTGTCTTAGGACCACGTGGCAGTGCCGCCGAGACAGCATTTTGCAATACGCTTACCAATAACAAAGATGGGTTCACGTCTCTGCTGGCGGTGATCGCCCCGAATCTGATGTGCAAACCTTCCACGGTTATGTTCAACAAAGTGACGATCAAGAACGCAACGCAGGCAGTGCAGATGTTCGGTCCGGCTCAGCGCGCTGTGGCCATGGCAGTTGCCGATTGTGTGGAAGATGGAACGATCCCGAAGGGCGAGGCGGAGGATGTGTTTGTGCTCGTTGGCGTGTTTATCCATTGGGAGGCCAAGGACGACGCCAAAATCCAGAAGTTCAACTACGAGGCGACAAAGCTGGCGATCAAGCACGCAGTTGCCGGTGAACCCAAAGTTGCGGAAGTTTTGGCGAAGAAGGGCGAAGTCGCCCATCCTTTCGCTGCATACAAATAAAGCCGAGCAGACCTCAGAGGCTGCAAGTCTCCAAATAGCGTTTCAGTTTATCTTGGAGCCTTTGGGGATCATGCAGATTCTGGGGTCAGATGCTGAGGGGCGATGGCCCCGCGGTGGAGGGCCGTTGCCACCAGTACTCCCGCGACTCCCAATGATTGGAGTTCAAGCAACTGTTCGGGATTAGAGATTCCGCCTCCGACCAAGAGGCTGAGACCGGCATGTTTGGCTCGGACCTCATTGACAAGTGTGCGATCAACGCCTCCTCCGCTTCCTACCCGACCGAGGTCCAGCAGAATGACCTCCTTCCACCCGGCGGATTGCAGATGTTCCAGCGCCGCCAACGGAGACAGTGCCGCAAATTCCGGGCAATTCGACAAGATTTTTCCGGCGCGGAGATCCAGGCTGAACACAATACGGTCCGGATCGATCCTGGCGGGGATTTCCCGCACTACAGCCAAACGGTTCAGCGTCTCCGCTCCAATGACTGCTTTATGGATGCCGAGGCGAAGCCAGGCTTGAATATCTTTGAAGCTCGAAATCCCTGCATCGAGCATAATGTTTAAACTTTCACTTTGGGCCAGGGCTGCAATTTGATCTCGATGGTCTGTGCGGCCGGAACCTTGGATTGCATTAAGATCGGCGATATAAATTTCGTTCAGCCCCAGGCGGTCGCGGAATGCCCTGGCCAGCTTTATGGGGTCAGGGATGTCACACAGTACGCTCTTCACGGGCCTGTAGTTCTTTCGCTGGCCCCTGATCGCGTGCACAGCCTGGCCATCGAGCAAATCGATCACAGGAATCAATCGCATGTCTTTTCCTTCAACCGTGCTGGTTTATGAATTTTTCTCCGGCGGCGGTTGTCCGGCCGGAGAGATACCGGTCGGTCTGGCTGCCGAAGCCCTTGGAATGCTTTGGGCATTGCTGACTGATTTTCGGCGCTGGGACGGCGTTCATACCATGACTGCGCTCGATGCACGTTTCGAGGAGCGAATCCCCGGGCTGAACCGAAAGACTTTGCCGGCCGACCATGTATTCAGTGTATCGCATTGCGATCACAGAAAAATCTATCTCTCATTATTAAAGCAATGCGATGCCGCAATCATAATAGCTCCGGAAACGGATGGAATTCTTGCATGGCTTACCGCACAAGCTGAAACAGCAGGTATTCCGGTCCTGGGTTCCAACAGCTCCGCTATCGCTATCGCTGGGGATAAGGCGGCATGCCACCAGCTCTTCGATATTGCAAACCTGCCGAATCCAGCGACCCGTACCGCCAGTTTTGAATCTGCGCATCAAGTGGCAAAGGAGACCGGTTGCCCGTTGGTCGTAAAACCCATCGACGGGGTGGGAAGCGAAGGCACATACCTGGTGGCCCACATCTCGGATCTTCCTGCAGTTTTGGCGTCAGTTCGCCGCATTACAGCCCACAATCAAATACTGGTACAGTCCTTTGCCAAGGGGATTCATGTCAGCGTGTCCCTTCTGGCTGCGGCGGGTCGCTCCCTGCCATTGAGCCTTAACCGCCAGTTGATCGAGGCTGGTTCGCCTTTCAAGTACTTGGGAAGCGAAGTCCCTTTCGTGCACAGGGCCGGCGGATCTGGAGTTGATCTCGCCTGCTCGGCCGTGAGCCTCATTCCGGGGTTGACCGGATACGTCGGTGTGGATTTGGTCTTAACGGAAGATGCTGCTCTGCTGATAGAGATCAATCCCCGGCTGACGACTTCATACATAGCATTGCGGCAAGTGACTCCGGTCAATTTGGCAAAGGCGATCTCGGAGGCTTGTCTGACAGGCGTTCTTCCTGATCGGATCCCTATCAGCGGTCGGGCCGTTATCAGAAAGGATGATCCCGCTTCGTGGAATTTAACATATAAAATGGGGGCGAACCCGTTTTAGAAAACAGTTTTCCTGCATGTGCCGCAAAAGGAATAAATATGTGGGGACGGCTCTCCGGAGCCGTCCCACCCGGGTGACGATAAGATTGAAATGCCGGACGGGCCTGGAGACCCGTCCGCACATGTTGTTCCTGATTTTGGAGAGCCGCTGAATATCCTGGAATAAGAACGCTTGAGGTGTTTCGGCAGGAGGCATGATGATCAGCATCATGGGTTGGGATATCGGCGCTGCTAACGTAAAGGCCGCGCTCTGGGAGCGGAGAGAAAATCAAACGGAGCAGGTGAGGGTCATTTCAAAGCCGATTGAGATCTGGCGCGAAAAGGATCGTCTGCCGGACGTGCTGCGATCTGCGTATGACTTTGTTGCTTCGGGCGCGCCGCCGCAGGCGATGGCGGTCACGATGACGGCCGAATTGTCGGATGCATTTTCAGCTAAACGCGAGGGCGTGCGGTTCATCCTGGATAGTTTGACCGCATCTTTTTCCGGCCTGCCGATTTATGTTTTCAGTCTGGATGGGGACTTTGCTTCCGTTGAAACGGCCCGGACACGACCTCTCGAGTTCGCCGCATCAAATTGGCTGGCTTCGGCAAAGTGGATTGCCAAGCGGATTCCGAACTGCCTGCTCATCGATGTAGGCAGCACCACGACCGATATTTTACCGATCGTCAACGGACAGGTGCGCGTTACCGGCCGGACAGATCTGGAGCGTCTGGCTTCAGGCGAACTGGTATACACGGGCGTATTGCGCACGAACGTGGCGGCGATTGTCTCTTCTGTGCCTGTTGCAGGGAGATTCTGCCGTGTCGCTTCTGAATATTTCGCCGTTAGCGGCGATGTACACCTGATCCTTGGAACCCTCAGTCCGGCGCAATATGCCTGTGCGACGCCTGACGGACGACCGGCTTCCATTGAAACGGCCCGTGGGCGTCTTGCCCGCCTGGTCTGCGCCGATGCCGAAACGTTGTCGGCCGCGGAGATTGATGAGATGGCCCGGTACGTCTGGATGCAGCAAGTCCGTCAAATTTGTGAAGGGATCGGGCTGGTGATCTCCCGCTTTCCCCCACTGCGTGTTCAACCTGTCATCATCATAGGGTCCGGATCATTCCTGGGTGCAGCAGCGGCAGGAAACATGGGACTAACGATTGCGAAATCATCCGGCGAACTGGGTCAGGAGCAATTGGCCGTCGCCCCATGCATTGCTGCTGCGCAATTACTGGCTGAGCACCTGAAGGAAAAAGTCCTATGAGTTTGAAGGCTGTCTTAAAAATCGGAGGCAGTCTCGGCCGCGGCAATGGATTAAGGCCATTATGCAGGCAAATCAGCCGCTTGAGTGGCCATTACTCTCTTCTGGTTGTGCCGGGCGGCGGAGATTTCGCCGATCAAGTGCGGGAAGCCGACCGGCGTTACCGTATCGACGAAACTGCCGCTCATTCCATGGCTTTGTTAGCCATGGATCAATATGGTTACCTGCTGAACCAGTTGATCGAAGGCAGCTTTCTGACAGCGGATCTCTTTTTAGCCTGCACATCGGCAGAGTCAGGCAGAGCGGCGATTCTGCTTCCCTCCGCACTTGTTCTCAAGGAGGATCCTTTGCCTCATTCGTGGCAGGTCACTTCGGATACGATTGCCGCATGGATTTCGCATCGCGCCCACAGTCGTCGACTGGT
>JBEKKY010000266.1:0-5536 GCA_050010475.1 Acidobacteriota bacterium
AACGCGTAAACGCGTTAACCCGTAAACGCGTTTACGGTTTTCCATTATGGCTGAGAAAGAAAAATACGGCCTGATCGCGGGCAACGGTCGTTTTCCCTTCCTCGTTCTGCAATCGGCTCGAGATCAGGGCATTGATGTTGTGGTCGCGGCGATAAAGGAAGAGACTTTTGCCGAGATAGAATCCTGCGGGTTCCCTGTCCATTGGCTCGGCTTGGGAGAATTGGGAAAGCTGGTCCGCTTATTCCGGAGCTCCGGCGTCCAGAAAGCCATCATGGCCGGGCAGGTGAAACACGCACAGATATTCGGCTCCGCTTTCCCCGACCTGACCATGATTCGAATGCTGGCCGGCCTGAAACAGAAAAACACCGACGCACTCATCGGCGGCGTTGCCCGCGTTCTCGATGATGCGGGCATTTCTCTGGTCGATTCCACCATTCTATTGAAGCCCTACCTGGCAATTGAAGGAACTCTGACGCGCAGAGGACTCAGTAAAGCCGAAATCGCCGACGTAGACTACGGACGCCCCATTGCCCAGCGGATCGCCTCAATGGACGTGGGGCAGACTATTGTGGTGCGCGATCGGGCTGTAGTGGCAGTCGAAGCCATGGAAGGCACCGATGCCGTGGTTTTGAGAGCGGGGGAACTCGTTGACAGAAAAGACTTGACCGTCATAAAAGTCAGTAAGCCGAAACAGGATATGCGCTTTGATATCCCGGTAATCGGGCTCTCAACGCTGAAGACTATGATTGCAGCCGGCGCAACCGCGATTGTGATTGATGCCGGCCGCACGCTCGTGTTTGATCGTGACGAGTTTGTGAAGACGGCTGATGAGCACGATATCGCGGTGGTAGCATTGGCGCCTTTAATTGACGATTGAAGATTTACGATTGACGATTGAAAAGCGCTTGGTTGGTTTTCAATCGTTAATCGTAAATCGTAAATGAGGTAACGATGGATAGGGTTCGAGTCGGGGTGATCGGAGTTGGCGCTTTAGGTCAACACCATGCCCGTGTGTATGCCTCTTTGCCTGAAGCAGACCTGGTGGGAGTAGTCGATCCCTTCCCCGGTCGGGCCGAACAGGTTGCCGGGCCGCTTGGCACAAAAGTATTCTCCAAATACTCGGATCTTTTTGACAAAGTGGATGCTGTAAGCATCGCCACCCCTACCGTCCTCCATGCACGGATCGGAGAGGAATTCCTGAAATCGGGAGTTCACGTTCTGGTCGAAAAGCCGATCGCCCATGCGCTTGAAGACGCCGATCGACTGATTGAAGCCGCACGAACGAATAATCGCGTTCTGCAGGTCGGACATTTGGAACGTTTTAACCCGGCAGTCGTGCAACTAAGAGAAATCGTGCGAAAGCCCCGTTTCTTCGAAGCGCATCGAATGGGTTTGTTTTCGCCGCGCAGCCTCGATATTGACGTGATTTTGGATCTGATGATCCATGACTTGGATATTATCTGTCTTCTGGTGCCGTCTCCGGTCGTCCAGGTAAGTGCAGTGGGGATAGCAATTTTGAGCAACCGGATCGACATCGCAAATACACGGATACATTTTGAAGACGGATGCGTCGCTAATGTCACCGCCAGCCGGGTATCGATGGAGAAGATACGCAAGCTTCGGCTGTTCCAGAAACGGGAATACATATCCGCGGACTATACCCGCCAGGACGTAGCCGTGTTCAGCTTGAATCATAAGCCCGGAGGGGGTTTTCCGGAAATCGTGAGCCGGAAATTGACTCCTGAAAGAAAAGAGCCTTTGCGTGAGGAATTGATTTCTTTCTTGAGGGCGGCACGAGGATTGCAACCGGTTGAATGCGCCGGCGAAGATGGACGAAGGGTCCTGGCGCTGGCTCTACAGATTCTGGCTCAAGCCGAACGAGCCCAAGCCCTTGAAATTGACAGATCTTAGTTCCGTTCTCTATACTTGGGGCAACGCCTTGGTGCGGAGAGATATTGATGTTTGAGTTTGCCATTTCCCGAAACCAGCGACGGCGGCTATCAAAACGCATTATTGGTTCTTACATCGTCAGCTGCCTTCTCCACCTCTTGTTTATTCTGCTGGTCATCCGGTTTCCGCAGTTTTTTCAGGGCGGGAAGTATCATCATTTTCACCCTCTTTCGGCTATAGCAAACCTCCTGGGATACAAAACAGCGGACGCCGACGAGGACAAGAATTGGCGGACGGTTGCGGTTCTGCGGGGTCCGATGATGCAGCCATCGGCCGCAACTCTCAAAAGGTACCTGCATGATTGGGATAAAAAGGGGTCAGGCTCACCGCCGGTTCGCATCCGTTGGGGCAACGAAGAAAAGGCCCTGGAGAACGCGCCGCCCATGCCGAGAATTCGGCAGGAACCGAAACCAATTGCACCCGTTGCGCTTCCTTCGCCTAGCGAGGGAATGGCCGGCAGCACTACCGGCACAGCAAGTGGACAGCCCTCGGGCGGGAACTCGGGAGATGCCGCTTCAGGCTCTTCAGCCATCCCTCAGGCTGATTCGAATCCTGGGAAAAAAGCGACCGGCAACCTGCCGCCTCCCGGGCCTGCTCCAAAACCCGACGTCGCGAGCAATAATGCTCCCAATGCGATCCCAAACGGTGTCAAATCGCCTCCCAACAATACCAGCCAATCCTCTGGTAAGGTGTTTGAGAACGAGCAGAAGGCAATCCAAAGCCCTGGAAGCGGTATGTTTGATACCAAGGGTTTTGCCATGGGCGACTATGTCAATCTTATAACCGCCTGCATCAAGGGGAAGTGGGAAATCCCTTCAAACCTCAGGAACTCGCAGGGACACACAACCATCGTCTTTTATATTGCCAAAAACGGCCGCCTTACAAATGTTCGAATCGTAGAACCTTCAGGAAACAGATCCCTGGATATTGCCGCCTTGAAGGCTGTATTAGACTCCGATCCAGCGCCGGCATTGCCAAAGGGCTTTCCTGGAGACCACGTTGGTGCTAAGTTCGTTCTTTCTTACAACGAGCCCTGAATAAAAAACCAGGATCCAGAAGTCAGGAGTCAGAATCTTAGGAGTCGGACATTCTGACTCCTGACTTCTGTCTTCTGCCTTTTGAGGAGTTGAAGCGTGAATCGCCCGAGTCTTCGAGTCGTGGGATGCATCCGCAAAGCCACTCGAAGGCTGAAGCGCTTAACCCCCCGGCTAATCTTGCCTGTAATTCTTGCTGTCCCGATTATCCTTTCTGTTGCGTGCGGGAAGCATAAGGCTCAGGTCAAAGTTCCGCTTCCTCCAAAGTCACCGGCAGCGCCTGCTTCAGCCCAACCGCCCGCAGAGGACACGGCCTCCCGCAAAATGAGTCCGCAACCTCCATCCTCCGCAACAGAACAAGCCGGTTCAGATTTCAACTTATCCTCAGGCCCCACGATCCGAATCGGACTGGCTATGGATGCAAAAGAAATCCGTATTTCTTCAAAGGCCGATTATTCCGTCACGGAAAAAAGGCCGGAAGCCTCCCCGCAACTCGTGCATGGGGAGATTCAGGCGCGTGTGGAGCAAGAGGTCGATGAGGATTCTGTTTATAGAATCCAGGTCGCAGCGTTCACAAAGATGGACCCGGCGCTGGACCTGGAAAAAAAATTATCCAGGAAATTCGACCAGCCGGTGTTTATTCATGAAAACGGCGAAGCGAGGTTCAAGTATGTATGGATTGGCGAATTCTCTTCCAAGGAAGACGCGCGATCTTTTCTGAAGACCCTGGTCAGATCGGGCTACTCTGATGCTTTCGTCGTCAAGGAAACCGTTGCAACAGAGGGAGGCAAATCAACACTGGCTTTGCGCGGTCCCGGGGATCTGTTCCGTTTGAGCGGCGCCGGTTTTCTATTCCAGCCGTCCTCCCGCACCAATTTCATTTCGATTGATGGAAAGCCGTATCGGGGCATTGTTGACATAAGCTTGAACAAGAACGGCCGGATCACGGTTGTCAATCAGTTGGGACTAGAAGAATATCTTCTGGGTGTTGTTCCCGCGGAAATGAATCCCGCATCCTATCCGGAATTCGCAGCCCTGGCCGCCCTATCCATCGCTACCAGAACTTATGCGCTGCACAACCTGGGCAGGTTCAGTTCCGATGGGTTTGATTTGAGCAATGACACAAGAACGCAGGTCTACAAAGGAGTGGCTGCAGAAAAAGATATCACCAATGAAGCAGTGCACAAGACGTCGGGACTCGCCATTTATTATCAGGATAAGCTCATCGATGCCATGTATATGTCCACCTGCGGCGGTCGAACCGAGGACTATGCCAATGTCTTTGACTCGCCCCCTGTCCCCTATCTGGTAAGCGTTTTCTGTGCGATTGAAAGCGGCCCCGAAAAGGGAGAAGCCATTCTCCAGGGGAAACACGATTTGGACCAGATTATCTGGGCGGACGATGCGAGCGTGGCCAACCGCAACCTCGAATTTGCCCGTGCTCTGGGAATTATAGAACTGCCGGAGATGTCGCCTGAATTTCTTGGCGGACCGGCAGAGCGGGCCGAAGTGATCCGTTGGGTGGGAAACGCGGCGAAAATAGCCCAGAAAACTCAAACCGGCGTTGCAGCCAGGGATTTGCGGACTCGCGCCGGTTTTTTCCAGTATGCGGCGGAGGCATTTTTCGGAAGCGCGGAGATCAGTCGGAAGATATCCCCGAGGGATGTGGAATACTACATGGGCAATTTAAAGGATGGGAGTTCCGTTCCGGATTCTGCTCGCCCGGCGTTGTGCTATCTGATTCAAAGCGGCTTGTGGCGTCCATATCCGGACAATACCGTTCGGCCCGATGAACCGGTGCGCCGGGGAGATGCATTGTCCCTTCTTCTGCGCTGGGTTGAATTCGCCCACCCTGAAATACTGAGGAAGGGGACATTTGTTTCTGCCGGGTCAGTAAAGGATGATCCCGATTCCAGTTCCTCCATCAACGTGAAATGGGGAAACCGGACTCAGGAATTCCGGTTCTCACAGAATCCATACTTGTTTAGACTCGATCCAGGCCGGACCACTCCCGTTACCAACCTGAGAATCATCGGCAATGAAAAGCTGCATTTTCATGTCAATGCGCAGGGGAATATAGATTTTCTGGAAATTGAGCTTAACCCCACCGGTGCTGCCAGCGACCGCTACTCTCCGGTGGCCACCTGGGACACTACCCTGAGCCGATCCGTACTCGCGGAAAAACTGCGTGGGCTGGCAGGCAACATAGGAGAGATCAAGGACCTGAAGCCATATAAGATTGGCAATTCGGGCAGAGCCGTACAAATCCAGGTAATCGGAAGCCGCAGTTCTGTGGTACTGAACGGATATAAGGTCAGGAATGCATTGAACCTAAAGGACACCTGGTTCACGCTTGCTCGCGAATACAACCCCGACGGCAGCATTGCAAGTTTCACATTCCATGGCCGCGGTTGGGGACACGGAGTCGGATTATGCCAGGTCGGCGCCTTCGGAATGGCGCGTGCCGGCCGCGGTTACGAAGAAATACTGAAAACCTATTACACGGGTGTTCAGATTCGAAAAGCATACTAAAGAACGTTCACGCGTTGACG
>JBEKKY010000267.1:0-5535 GCA_050010475.1 Acidobacteriota bacterium
CCAATCTCACGTATCGAGAACCGGAAGCCCTGCCTTTCAAGCCAATAAAGGCTGATCTGAGTGCCTGCCCAATTATCATGCAGCCAATTTGCCAACGTCGTTTTCCGTATAAACCATCCATAGCCCGCAGCCGCCATTATCAAGCCAGGCATGGTCGCCTCAAGGCATTGATAGATAAACCTGGATATGACTAAGTGTCGGACCTGAAATAGAAGGTATAATCCCAACGTCAGGAAACAGGCCGCCCCAAATTCTATTTTTGTCACCGTTGCCAGGCCCGCAAGGATACCGGCCCATCTCAAAAACGTATTTCTTTCTGTATTGAGATGCCGCAAAAGGGAATAAAAAAACAGCAATGAAAACAGCGATCCGTAGGAAGCAGCATAGCTATATGGCAATACGAGATTAAACAGACCCGGCTGGAAGGCCAGCAAAAGATAAGCAACGGAAATAACAAGACTGCCTAAACGGCTTAAATACTCCCGGGCGATAAAATAAATTAATAAAGCAGAAACAACGACAAGAGCTATGCCCCAAATATAAAGAACGTGAAGGTGCGTTCCAAACAGATAAAAGATCGCCGCATTTAAGTAGGGAGCTAATGGGCCATAGGGATAAATCAGGTCCCGATAAAGCTCTTTGCCTGCAAGTATTGCCTGCGGGATGTAGAGTTCGCGTCCTGTATCAATCCTCAGATCGCCCCAATGCGCCCAGGTCTTTATAGCGCACGAGAGCGTAACCATGGATATGACCATGAACTCTTTCCATTCAAACTTTGCTCTCGACCTTTCCATAAAATCGATCAAACTACAAACTCCTTATTTGCAGGAAAGTTTGAATTCTGCAAAGAATGCCGGGCGTTGGCATGCACTCTTAGCCTCATCAATTGGAGGAAACAAAAGAGCGACTCCAAAAAACGAAAATCAGAACCTGTCAACACCTCGCGCCACCTCAGTGCCGATACAGCGCAATTCAACCAGCAATAAATTTCTGCGACGGATTTTACCACGACAAAGCCCGGTACTGTTTTGGTGATCTTATCTTGGGATCTACCGACACCTGTGCAACATTTTCCGCAGCAAATTCACTCTCTGAGCAATTTCAATGGGCTTCACAAAAAACCCTTCCCAACACAACTCCAACTCGATGAGTTTTTATTTCCGGTGCCGCCGCCTAACCAATGGCATTTTTCTTTCCCTTAGGATAAAATGGACCCGCTATTAAAACCAAAAGAGAGCATGGATATGAAAGAAACCATTAGCTTCAGACTTAACGGAAAACCCATCAGCCTGAATGTCGAAGGCGATAGAACGCTATTGTGGGTGCTGCGAACTGATTTGGGTCTTACGGGCACAAAGTACGGCTGCGGCAAAAGCCTCTGCGGCGCTTGCACTGTTGTGATCGGCAAGGATGCGGTGCGCTCGTGCCAGGTGGCCATCCGCGATGTGCGCGGCAAGGAAGTCACGACCATCGAAGGCCTGGCGAAGGGGGATAAACTTCACCCGCTGCAAAGCGCATTCGTGGAATACGGCGCAGTCCAATGCGGCTTCTGCACACCGGGCATGATCATGAACGCCTACTCGATGCTGCTCAAGAACCCGAAGCTCACCCGCAAGCAGATCATCGATGGCATGGAATATAACCTCTGCCGCTGCAGCGGCCATCAGCGCATCGTCAAGGCGATCGAAAGCGTTTCGACAAAAAGATAGAGGCACATATGGAAGACCGAATTCCAAAAGCGAACGAAAAACAAAAGGGTAAACTTGACCGCCGCAATTTTATAAAGCTGGCCGGAGGAGGCATTGTCGTTTTCTTTGCCGCCGACTCAATTGTTGAAGCCCTGCAACAGGGACCCCCACCCGGAAGGGGCGGCGGTTTTCCCGGATTTGGCGGACCTCCCGGCGGCGCGCCGGCAGATCTTAACGCCTATCTGAAGATCGGTGAGGACGGCTTTGTTACCATTTTTACCGGCAAGATTGAGCAGGGACAAGGAAACATGACTGCCCTCGCTCAGATGGCAGCGGAAGAACTCGGCGTTTCCCTTAATTCCATCCACATGATTATGGGGGATACGGATCTTTGCCCTTATGATATGGGCACCTTCGGCTCCATGTCGATCCGGAATTACGGTCCAGCGGTCAGATCTGCTGCAGCCGAAGCAAGAGCCATATTGCTGGAAATGGCCTCGGAACAGTTGAAGGTTCCGCAGGACCAGCTGAAGGTCGAAAACGGCACGATCTATGCCGCTGCAGATAAAAAGAAACAGGTCACATTCGCACAGCTTGCCAAAGGGCAGAAGATTACCCGCAAGCTGGAGAAGAAGCCGGAGTTGAAACGGCCGTCCGAATTTACGATCATCGGAACATCTCCGGCCCGTCTGGATGGAATGGAGAAGGTGACGGGAAAAGCACAATACGCGGGCGACCTCCGGATTCAAGGCATGCTCTATGCAAAATTGCTGAAGCCGCCGGCCCACGGCGCTACGCTGAAAGCCGTAGACGTGTCTGCCGCCCAGAAATATCCGGGGGCGACCGTTGTGAATCAGGACGGATTAATTGCCGTTCTTCATGAAGATCCCGAAGCTGCGGAAAAAGCCCTCGCCACTATCAAAGCGGACTATGACGTTCCAAAGTCCGATCTCGATGAAACAACAATCTTCGACTTCTTGCTGAAGAACGCCCCGAAGCCGCAAGAGCGCGAGCGCAAGGGCGACCTGGCTGCCGGGGAAAAGGCCGCCGCCATGATATTCGACGAAAAGTACTTCGACGGCTACGGGGCGCATGGTTCCATCGAAACCCATACCGCGTTAGCCAAAATTGACGGCGATAAGATCACGGTCTGGATATCGACGCAGGCGCCGTTCATGAACCAAACGCAAATTGCACCCGCTCTCGGCACCGATGCCAAAAACGTCCGGATTATCACCCCTTATGTAGGCGGGGGATTCGGCGGCAAGAGCAACGCTCCCCAGGCGGTTCAAGCAGCCCGCCTTGCCAAAATAACCGGCAAGCCGGTGCAGGTTTCTTACACTCGCATGGAAGAGTTTTTCTACGACACCTTTCGCCCGGCTGCGATAGTGCGGATCAAATCCGGTGTTGATAGCGCAGGCAAGATTTGTCTCTGGGATTACCACGTTTATTATGCGGGGACGCGCGCGGCCGAGCAGATTTACGATGTCCCCAACAACCTTCAAAGTTCCTATGGCGGTATGATGTTTGGCGGCGGACCCAGCGCACATCCGTTCCCGACGGGAACATGGCGCGCCCCGGGAGCCAATATCAACGTGTTCGCCAGAGAATCGCAAATCGATATTATGGCGTCCAAACTTAAAATCGATCCGCTGGAATTCAGGCTGAAAAATCTCTCCTCGGATTCGGATCATGCGCGCATGCATCGGGTGCTCGAGGCCGCCGCCCAACGCTTCGGCTACAAGAGTGCGCCCGCGCCGAGTGGGCGCGGCATCGGGATCGCCTGCGGCTACGACGCAGAATCCTATGTCGCCGAGATTGCCGAAGTCAAACTCGATAAGTCGAACAACATTACCGTCAAGAGGATCGTCTGCGCTCAGGATATGGGCGTGGTTATCAATCCCGAAGGGGCAAAGATGCAAATGGAGGGAAGCGTCATGATGGGCCTCGGCTATACCCTCTCGGAGGATATCCGTTTCAAAGGCGGACAGATCCTGACAACCAACTTTGACGATTACGCAATGCCGCGATTCTCCTGGTTGCCGGAAATTGATGCCGTCTTGGTCAAGAACGATGAATTGACGGCCAAGGGGTGTGGAGAACCTGCTATCGTACCGGTTGGCGCCGCGATCGCCAATGCGATATTCGATGCCATCGGTGCCCGGGTATTCCAAATGCCAATGACTCCGGAAAGAATTACTAAGGCGCTCAAAGGTGCCTAGCTTCGAAACTTCGAGTCTTGGAGGCACAGAAAACTCCAAGACTCGAGTCTCAAAAACAACTATGGGATTAACTCGCGACGAAGCTTGGCATCACCTCTGCAGTTGGACCAAAACAGACTCTCTCCGAAAACATGCTAGAGCAGTTGAAATTGTAATGGGCAGCGCCGCTGATCGATATGGCGGCGGAGCAGCCGACCAGGAGAACTGGAGTGTAGCCGGCCTCCTGCACGACGCCGATTACGAACAATGGCCGGAGGACCATCCTCAGCGCATCGTGGCATGGCTGCGCGAGCGCGGTGAGGAACAACTTGCCCACGCAATTTCCGCTCATTACACCCGGTGGAACGTGCCGTACGAAAGCATGCTCGACAAATGCCTGCTTGCCTGCGATGAACTCACCGGATTCGTCATCGCCGCCTGCCTGGTACGCCCGGACGGAATCAGCAGCTTAACCGCACAAAGCGTAAAGAAAAAACTGAAGGATAAAGCTTTTGCAGCCAAAGTCGACCGGCAGGAGATCAGCGCAGGGGCAGAGCTTTTGGGAGCGGATCTGGCAGAACACATCCAATTCGTCATAGATTCCCTGAAGCCCTATGCCGAAGAATTGGGGATCAACGGAAAATCGGCATAAATCCGTTCACGCGTTTAAGCGTTCACCACGTCTAAACAGAGCCACTCATCTCGCTGCTTTTTTGAGTTAATTCGCAATCCCGCCAGAGACAAAGCCTGCGAGATTTCCTCCAGATCTTGCTGCTGTAATCCTGAAAGACACGCAATGCCACGGGCTTTCAAAAGCCTTGGCATGTGCCGGCAAAACATCGGCAATGTCCGAATGTCCAGGTTTGCCAGAATTACATCGAAAACTTCCGTTTCAAGATCCTCGAAGGAGCATGAGCGCAGGTCCAGTTCGGGCCCGAAACCGTTTGTTTCGCAATACTCCCTCGCACACTCGAGCGCTGCCGGATCATTGTCTACTGCCAGAGCCGACGCAGCGCCTAAGCGAATAGCCGCCATCGCCAGAATGCCACTCCCGGTTCCGACATCCAGGATCCGTTCTTGTCCCCCAATATGCTCTTCCAGCCATTCGACCACAAGTTGCGTCGTTACATGATAGCCGGTGCCGAAAGCCCTCTTCGGATCGATGACCAGCTCGACGCCGTCGAACGCCGCATCCGCCGAATGCCAGCTTTGGCGGATTCGCACTCGCCGCCCAAGCCGAATCGGATTAAGAGAAGCAGTCCACTTCGCATTCCAATCTTGGTCGGGGACGGACCGGATCACAGGGCTGGATCCAGCCTCGATTCCCAGCCGCGCCAGCGCGCCCTTCAGATCCGATAGCACGGCAGGACTCCACTTTTCTTCGGACCAGTAAAGGCGCAGCACGCCTTCAGCTTCCCACGCGCCGAGGGATTCGCCATTCTCCAGCATTGCGAGAAGCTCGCCTGAATCCAAGTTGCCTTCAATGGTAACCTCGATAAAATTCATGATTCGAGTTTAACTCGCAGCCTAGGAGCCTGTCCGAGAATTCGAAGGGGTCGCGCGCATGGGGCTTGCACGGCGAGCGCAAGGCGCGAGGAGGAGGCGATGTCCATGCACATCGTCGACGACGAGCAACGCAGCGATCG
>JBEKKY010000268.1:0-5517 GCA_050010475.1 Acidobacteriota bacterium
TAATACGAAAAAAGATGGGAAGTTCCGGAAAATCCGCGTGGATGTGAGCGCAGATCTCAAGGACGCAAAGGGCAAGCCGCTGAAGCTTAAAGTCATCACCCGTAAGGGGTACATAGCAAAAGAGTCGTAAAACCGTTTGCGGGTTTACGCGCTAACGCGTTTACGGGTTGGCTCGATTTCTCAAATTCTGATGGCTATCCCTACACCAGTAGCTCAGCTCACGCGTTAACACGTGAACCCGTAAACGGTTTTGGGCTACAGACTCCAGACTACCTTCCCCTTAACGATTGTCATGACCGGACCGCCGCACAGTTTCCAGCCGTCAAACGGAGTGTTGCGGCTCCGCGAGTAGAACTGGGCTGAATCCACCTGATGCTTGAGTTCCGGATCCACCACGGTGATATCGGCCCAGGATTCCTTTGCCAGCGTTCCCCGTTGCAGTTTCAGGATCCGCGCAGGATTTGTGGAGAAGAGCTGAACGAAACGTTCCAAACTGATGATTTCCGTCCGCACGAAACGATCGTAAATGAGACCGACTGCGGTTTCGAGCCCAACAATCCCGAAGGGGGCGCGATCGAATTCCAGCATTTTATCGTTGATGTTGTGCGGCGCGTGATCGGTCGCAATGGCATCCACGTCACCCGAAGCAATCCCTTTTACCAGTGCATCCACATCCTCTTGGGAACGCAGAGGCGGATTCATTTTCGTGTTTGTGTCGTACGAAGACGTCTGTGCCTCCGTGAGGAGGAGATGGTGGGGCGTCACCTCGCAGGATATGGATATTTGATCTTCTTTTTTCGCACGCAGCACCGCTTCAAGGGACCGTCGGGTCGAAAGATGCGCGATATGCACGTGCGCTCCCGTCTGCCTGGCCAGAATTGCATCCCGCAAAACATGAATCTCTTCTGCCGCAGGATTCATTCCTCTTAATCCAAGGATGGTGGAAAAGTAGCCCTCGTTCATTACCCCGCCGGCCGAAAGGTCCTTATCTTCACAATGGTCGATGACAGGAAGACCGAAGAGCCGGGAATATTCCATGGCGCGCCGCATAACCTGGCTATCCTGCACCGGCCGGCCGTCATCACTGATCGCCACTATCCCAGTGCGATACATTTCTCCTATTTCGGCCAAAGTTTTGCCCTGGCTCCCTTTCGTGATGGCACCCACGGGATAAACTGCGATCTTCGAAACCTCGCGCGCCCTTTCCAATATGAAAGAGGTCACGGCCTCGGAATCGTTAACCGGCTGGGTATTCGGCATGCATGCAACGGCCGTGAAGCCACCGCGCGCCGCGGCATTGGTGCCGGTCTCAATTGTCTCTGAATCTTCGCGGCCGGGTTCTCTCAGGTGAACATGCATATCGATAAAACCCGGGAACACGCACAGTCCGCGCGCATCGATTTCCTTGCGACCTTTTTTGCGGATTCTGGGAGCAATTTCGGCAACACGGCCGTCCTCAACACCGAGATCCGCTACTCTATTTAATTTCTGGGATGGGTCGACGATTCGTCCCTGACGCAATATTAGTTGCATAAGCGCTAACGAGAGGACCTTCTCACTTTTAAACCCGCATTTCCAGAGAGCAGATACAGCACTGCCATCCGGGTCGCGACCCCGTTGGCAACCTGGTTCAAAATGACAGAATAATCTGCATCCGCAACATCCGAGTCGATTTCTACCCCACGATTCATGGGCCCGGGATGCATGACGATCGTATCCTTCTTGGCCAGCCGCATCCGCTCCCGGGTCAGTCCGTAAAAATTGTAGTATTCCCGGGTCGAGGGGATAAAGGCCTCGTTCTGTCTCTCATGCTGCAGCCGAAGCATCATGATGACATCCGCCCCCTCGATTACCTCCTCTATCCGTCCGGTAATCTTGGCGCCCAGTTTGTCAAATCCCCATGGAATCAATGTCGGCGGTCCGCAGATCCAGACATCCGCTCCCATTTTGTGAAACAGGATCGTATCGGAACGGGCCACACGGCTGTGAGAGATGTCTCCTATGATCGCGACTTTCAATCCCTCCAGGCGCCCCTTGACTGTCCTGACCGTCAGAGCATCCAGCAAGGCCTGTGTGGGATGCTCATGCATTCCATCTCCCGCGTTGACAACGGATGCTCGACATTCCCGTCCGAGCAGATGCGGGGCGCCGGCCGATTCATGCCGAATGACAATGATGTCCGGCGCCATGGACTCGAGATTTCGCGCCGTATCCAGCAGGGTTTCTCCTTTGGAAACGCTGCTGGTGGAAGGGGAGAAATTCAAGGTGTCAGCACTCAATCTTTTTTCCGCCAGCTCAAAAGACGAACGGGTTCGCGTGGATGGCTCGAAGAACAGGTTTATGACCGTTTTCCCGCGGAGGGTGGGAACCTTCTTGACAGGTCTGGCAGAAACTTCTCTCAAAGCTTCAGCCGTGTCGAGAATGAGATTGATATCTTCAACGGAGAGCTGCTCTACGCCCAGCAGGTCTTTGTGGCTGAGGGACGCCATGATATTTCCTATTGCGTTTACACGTTGGCGGGTTCACGCGTTAACGCGTAAAACGGTTTCATGAGTTCTCCACATTCTGCGGTGGCTGCGGCCTTTTCAGGAGAACTACACGCTCTTCTTGATCTTCCTCGTTCAATCGAACTTCGACCGTTTCATCTTCGGCCGTTTGGACGTGTTTCCCGACGTAATCGGCCTGGATCGGCAGTTCGCGATTTCCACGGTCAATCAAAACTGCCAATTGGACTTTTCTCGGCCTGCCGAGGTCCACAATACCATCCAGTGCTGCGCGAACTGTCCTGCCTGTGTACAGAACGTCATCCACCAGCACCAGGCTGAGATTGTTGATGTCAAAATCGATCAGAGTTTCCCGCAACATCGGCCGGTTGCTGACGGTTGTGAGATCGTCACGATATAGGGTAATATCCAGGATGCCGATAGGAATGGGGCGTTTAAGAATTGCCTCTATTTTCCGGCACAGGCGCTGTGCTAAGTGTACGCCCCGCCGCCGGATTCCGATGATGGCAAACTCGTCGCGCGAGCCCAGCTTTTCGACAATTTCGGCCGAAATCCTAGCCAAAACAAGGTCCATCTCTGCCGCCGTCATCAGGAGCTTGCCCTTGATTTTTTTCATCGGATTTCGCGCCGCAATTATCGCCGTTGTCAAATGCGCGGGGATAATATCATAAAGGCGTTGCAAACGGCTAGTGACTCCCTATACTGATTTGAGATGCTGGATAAAAAAGTAAAAGTTAAGGACATCAGGGATCTGGGTGAGCGAAATTATCTGCTGACGGTGAACACCCCTGAACAGGCGCGGCTGGTGCGGCCGGGGCAGTTCATCATGCTGAAATGCGTCGAGAAAGTGGACGAAAACCCGATTCTGCGCCGCCCCTTCACCATCTTCAACATTCATCGGAATAAGCGCAGCGGAAAGCCGGCGGGGCTGGAACTGCTGGTCAAAGATGTTGGGGTTGGGACCCGCAAATTGACACAGGTTCGCCCGGGACAGATGCTCGACTGCCTGGGCCCGCAGGGACGAGGATTCCAGGTATCGGCGGAAATGCGAAACCGTACGGAACTGGCTTGCCTTGTGGCGGGAGGAGTCGGGATCGCACCTCTGTATTTGCTGGCCCAAAGCCTGCTGGTTCAGAATGTGAAGCCCGTCCTCTTTTATGGGGGCGCCCGGATTGCGGACCTCGTGCTGCGCGAATATTTCGAACGCCTGGGAATTGAGATTGTTTACACCACCGAAGATGGATCGTTCGGGGAACGTGGGGTTGTTACCCAACCGGTTGCCCGTTTTCTTACAGCCAATAATCACAGGAACATTCGCGTCTATGCCTGTGGGCCATGGGGCATGATGAAAGCAGTCCACAAGCTGTCGGTTGAAGCAAACGTGCAATGCGAGGTGAGCCTTGAAGCGCGCATGGGCTGTTCATTGGGCGCTTGCCTGGGGTGTGTCGTTCAAACCAGAGATCATCTCGGCGAAGAGCACTACCTTCGCGTATGCCAGGACGGTCCTGTCATGAGCAGCCGACTGATCAATTGGGATACGGTTCCGCTATAAGCGTTCCCCGTTCCCCGTTTTCCGTTTGTGTTGAGGTTGAGAGCGACAATTCCAACGGGGAACGGGCAACGGAAAACGAGAATTATGAAAGAAACTTCAACCGAAAAGGAAACCTACAAAGCTCCTCGCACTGCGGTCGAAATCGCCGGTGTGCGCTTTAAAAATCCGGTTCTGACAGCCAGCGGTACATTCGGATATGGTCTGGAATTCGCGAATCTCATGGACCTCAACTCGATCGGTGGAATCGTTGTCAAGGGACTGTCGATGACCCCGATCAAAGGTAATTCCCCTCCGCGCATATATGAAACGGCTTCCGGCATGTTGAACGCCATTGGATGGCAGAATATCGGTGCAACCGAATTTGTGGCCAAAAAACTGCCGGCTTTGCGAAATTATAACACCAACATCATAGTGAACATTGTCGGTTTTGAGCTGGATGACTATCTGGAAGTCACCCGTTTTTTGAATGATTGCCCCGGGATTAGCGCCCTCGAACTCAACATCTCCTGCCCCAACGTCAAGAAGGGCGGTTTCCATTTCAACAAAAACCCGAAGGACACATTCACGATAACCGCTGAAACGAAGAAGGCGTCCCGGCGCCTTCCACTCTGGGTTAAGCTGTCCCCCAACGTAACCGATATCCGTGAATTCGCCACAGCCTGCCAGGATGCGGGGGCCGATGCCATCTCCGTCATCAATACATTCGTAGGAATGGCAATAGATGTGGAGAAAAGGCGCCCCAGATTGCGCTTCTTGACCGGAGGGCTTTCCGGACCGGCAATTAAGCCGATGGCCCTGAGGATGGTATGGGAAGCGTGCCGGACCGTGAAAATTCCGGTCATCGGAGTGGGTGGCATCGCAAGCGCGGAGGATGCTCTCGAATTTCTAATCGCAGGCGCCCGCGCCGTGCAGATCGGCACAGCCAATTTCTATCAGCCCGATGTTTCTCAACGCGTTGCTCTCGGATTACAGGAATATTGTCGCTCTCACAAAATAGATGATATCAATGAAATAATCGGGAGCCTCCGGACATATGAATGATGCGCGATCAAAATTAATCGTCGCTCTGGATCTGCCCGACCGCAGCTCTGCGCTTGAATCGGTAGAGCGTCTATCCGGACATGTGGGATTCTTTAAAATCGGTCTGGAATTATTCACGCGTGAAGGACCGCGCCTTGTGGAAGAAATCCGCGATCGCGGCGAAAAAGTATTTCTTGATCTGAAACTTCACGACATTCCCAATACAGTGCGCGGAGCCGTCCGGTCAGCCTGCCGGCTGGGAGTCCAGATGCTCACGGTCCATGCTTCCGGCGGCCCGGCTATGCTGTCCGCCGCAAGCCAGGAAGCGCAGTCGTCCGCTTCTTCGCCACTCCTTCTGGCAGTCACCGCCTTGACCAGCCTGTCCGAGGCCGAGATCAATGCGATGGGAATTGCAGGCTCCGTCGAGCAATGGGTCGATCG
>JBEKKY010000269.1:0-5517 GCA_050010475.1 Acidobacteriota bacterium
TAACGATCGGGCCTTTCGAGTTCATGCACGTCGAAGATGCCGCCGTCCAGGTACGGGATTCGGCCAAGAAGCTTTTCAAGCTCAGCGGCGCGTTGTTTGGGTAACAGGCCGAAGCCCTCGTGAAAAAGGCGCAAAAGGAAATAGCGATAGAAGGAATAGAACTTGTCTTTGCCCTTCTCCTGTTGACAATGAGCGAGGCGGTTGCGGAGGTAATCGGGATCGCCGTCGAGGAAACCCTTGCGCTGGATGAAATAGACGAACATCAGCCGGTTGAGCATGACGGATGCATACCACTCGCGGTCTGCAACCTCTTCGATGCCGTCGATAAACTTGAGGAAGGCTTTTCGGTGGGCATCGAAGTCGCCATAGAACGCTTTGGTGACGCGCTCGATATCGAAAGCGGCGCGGGCGTGGCCGTCCATTTGCATCACAGAGAGGCCGGCTTCCTCCTCTTCCAGCGAAATGAAGAGGAACTGGAGTTTTTGAAGCAGTGAGTCACCCGACTGGCCGCGGGTGAACTCGTGGGTCCGCGCGCACAGGGGTTTCCCGGGTTCGCGGCGAACCCACATCCATGATTGGCGATCTCTGCCGGCAGTGGCGAAGACGATGAGATGCTCGAAGCTGGTCTGAGTGAGAGCGCGATCAAGCTTGAGCCGGGTTGCATGGTCGGGCAGGCCGCCATCGGGGCTTTCGCAGAGCCAGGCTGTGAAGCCACGCTTTTCGGCAATGGCGGTAAAAGCAAAACCGCAGTCGCCGATTTGCAGGGTGAGCTTCTGGCTAAGAGGTTCCCAACCAAGTTCCTCGATAAAGAGTTTGGCGAGGTCACAATGCTGCAGCAGTGGGCGGGCGCGGGAGATGTCGAATGGCACGGTTAATCCTTTGGAACATGGAATCCTATGGAACACCCCTTCTTTTCCGGCGGCGCTATTAGTTGGGCATGTGCTGCCATGTTTGCCGAACATGAAGTGCCAATTTGGCATTTCAAGTTGGTCCGCTCTTGCTTATCCGACCTATCCACCACTGTCATGCCGCTAACTTGCTACCGCTTGCTTTTCTAAGCTTAATCTCGCAAACATACCCAAGGGCAGCGAACGTTTTTAGTATCGTATCAAAAGAAACCTTGCTGGTTCCAATCCTCGACTCAATTTTTGCAATTCGCGATTGAGAAACCTTAAGACGCTTTGCCAACTCGGCTTGTGACAAACCCTGTTTGCCGCGAATGGCAATAATCTTCTCAATCAGTTGATGCTTAAGCTCTTGTTCGTCGTAATCGATACCAAGACGCTTGGCCAACTGCTCCGATGAAATAGCAACCCAAGACATGGCTTAAATCTCCTTAATGCGTCTAATAACTAGCTTCGTTTCTTTTAGGGGAGTTTCTTGAGTCTTTTTTTGAAAGGCATGCAGTAGATAAATCGCATCCTTAACTCTGACATAATAAAAAACCCGATAAATTCCCGCCGAGTCCTTAAAACGAAGTTCATTCAATCCGGGATGAATACTTGAAAGCATCCGGCTTGTCGGCATGGCTAATATTTCGCCCTTTTCGAGCAACCGCAGCGCGTCCCAAAACTGTTCCTGGACATCTCTGGACAAGCCGCCGATAAACTCAAGCACAGGAATCCGGCCAGAACTGGTTTTATAGAAAAGAACTCTCACTGTTCTAGTATGACATAGAGGTCATAGTTATTGCAAGAATCCCTGAGTGAATTTTAAAAATGAGACACGCGTCATATATAATTTCCTTTTTCGTCCCGGCGAATTCCCAGCGAGCAAATGATCTGGGGTTCGCGAGCCTGAGTGTCTTCTTTGGCGATGCAAAGGCGATCTTCCTCGTGCAGGGAGAGGACAAGATCCACAAGCTTTTCATCGGCGATGCCGGCGCGAAGTTCGCGGTTGAGCAGATCCCGGGCAGCCTCGGTCAGCGGAGCGTCGTAGATATCATCAATGGCATGATGGAGCGGCTTGATGTCGAAGAGCGTATTTTTCACCTGCGTGGCGTAATCCTTGAGGCGTTCGTAGACGCGACGGCGGGCGCTCGACGGCTTGCCAAGTTGTCCACCGGTGGTGGCCTGTTCGGTCTGGATGCCGGCGACGGCCTGTTGCACGAGCGCATGATGGCGGGACAGCCGCGGGAGCGCAGGCGTGTTGGATTCGCAGGCGGCGGCGCGGAGAATTTCATGCTGGCTTTCGGTAACCGTGCGGCCTTCCTCATTCACCCAGGCAAGGGCATCGTTGCCGTCGGCAGTGCGCACATAAACCATTACCCCCGGTGCGGGTTCGGCTCCGGCGCCTCCGAGGCGCTTGGGTGCTACCGCAGAGAGCGCCTTGGTGGAGAAGACCACGTTCGGCAGGTCGGGGATGGTCTTTTTGAGCGACGGATCGGCATCGCAGGCGTTCTTCCAGATCTGGTAGGCCAGCGAGGCGAGGTCCACTTCGTTGTCCTCGGGATCGTCTAGGATACCGGATTTTTCGGTGAAAAGGTCGCGGATGAGAGTGTCATTCTTCTCATCCTCGAAAAAGGTTTCGTCGGTGCCGACAACTTCGGCATTATCGTGAAGCCGTTGGCGCACGCGTGAGCGCAGGCGGATCAGGCGTTCGACACCGTCGGCGGGGAGAAACGAGTAGCAAAGGATTTGTTCGGCATTCTGCCCGATACGATCCACACGCCCCGCGCGCTGGATGAGACGGATAATGGCCCAGGGCAGGTCAAAATTGACCACGATGGCTGCGTCCTGAAGATTCTGGCCTTCGCTGAGGACATCGGTAGCGACAAGAACGCGGAGTTCATCGGCGGGTTGGACTTTTTCCCGGACCGAGTTGCTCTCAGGGCTGAAACGGTGGGCGAACCAGGAGGGGTCTTCCGTGTCTCCGGTCACGCCGGCGAGTTGTTTCACCTCGCGAACGTGCAACTGATCACTGAGGTAAGCCACCGTGTCGGCGAACTGGGAGAAGACGATTATTTTCTGGCCGGGATGTATCTTCGTGAGAAGCTTGTGGAGTTCGTCAAGCTTGCGGTCCCGATCGGGTTGCCATTCGCCTGCGAGCTGCAGGATGGAAAAAAGCCGCTCCGCATCCTGCCGGACATGCCTGGTAAGATCTTCGACAAACACATCGGGGCGGAGCCAGTCAAATAAACGGAAATGCTCTGTGTGCAGCAGTTCATAAGCACTGGCGGCAGCTGTGGCGAAGCCGCTCAGGGAGCTGGCGTTAACCTCGTTGGGCTGCACAGGCGTGGCGTCCTCCTCGCCAAACAGAGGGCTGTCGCTGTCATGATCGTCGGAGCGAGTGTCGAACAGGGCAGAATCCTGCGTGCCGACGGGCAAAGGGAGTCCGTTCTCCAGCGCGTGAAGGTAGATAAAGTTGCGCAGGATATGGCGGCGAACCGAAAGCAGAAAGGCATGGCCGCTGCTTTCGAGGCGCTTGAAAAGATTGGTGCGGCAGAAACCGATGAGCCGCTTACCGGCGCGGGAGAGATTTTTCATTACTTCGGCTTCGTCCGCTGTTGGCGGCTTGTCAGGGGTCGGCTTCAGGTAATTGGCAAGGCCGTAACGCGGCAGATGCAGCAGGCGGATAGTGTCCACCACGCTGTCGGAGTAGAGCCGGGCATATTGATCGTTTGGATCTTTGTCGCGGATGCGGAAAGTGAGCGTCTTGGGCAGGCGCTTCGGGAAGTGGAATCGGTTGCCGCCCTCAAGGACGAGAAAGCGGCGGTCATCTTTCACCTTCGGACGATTGCAATTGGAGCATTTCTCCTGAGTGGGCAGCAGTACCTTAGCGCAGGCAGGACATTCGGTGAAAGCGTAGTTGCGCTCCACGAAACTGCGAGTACGACGGACCATGAACAGGCGCATCAGCTCCCGCCAATCGTCGGCGTGTTCGCTTTTCTCGAAGGCCGAAAGGCAGTTTGCCGGGCACTGGTGGCGGCGGGTAAACTCATCCACACGGCCTTGACAATCCTGGCGCAAATACTCCTCAGGCCTGATTCCAACGATGTCGTCGGGATTCAGGAAAAGGCGAAGCTGGTTGGCAAGATCAAGGTAAGCCTTGTTATAGGGCGTGGCGGAAAGGAGGATGCATTTACTGGCATTTCGCTGAATATAATCGCGGATCACGGCCCAACGACGACCTTCGCGGTTTCGTAGATTGTGGCTTTCGTCAATAATAACCACACGATAGCGACGCAGATCGGGCAAGGCTGTCTGTGTCTGTGTGATAGAGACAACCTTGGCGATGAGGCGGTAGCGTTGAGTGTAGTCCTCCCACATTCCGACAAGATTTTTCGGGCAAAGAATAAGCGTTTCGAGCGATCGCGGCGGATCCTGAAATACGCGCGCAAGCGCGGTTGCCATTAGTGTCTTGCCCAAGCCAACGACGTCACCAAGGATAACGCCACCCCGCTTTTCGAGATGCCGTGCTGCAATACGAACTGCAGCCGATTGGAAATCGAGCAGGACGTTCCGCATGTCGGTGGGGATGGTAAACTCGGAGAGACCGGCACGGGCTTCTTCGGCCAGGTGGTAGGCCATCTTGATATAAATATGATATGGCGGCAGTGGGTCGAGTCGAGCCCAACTTTCGTCAATGACCTGAATGAGTTCCCTGGTGATATCTACACACCAATGGTCATTCCAACGGTCGTTGAACCAGCGTGCGAGTTTTTGTGTCGCGTCATGGTCGAGGACATCCACATTGAGTTCACCCTGATGCGAAAGACCCGCGAGAGTGAGATTGCTGGAGCCGAGAAACCCAATAATGGGATTGATTGGGTCCGGGCGGAAGCTGAGGTAGAGCTTGGCGTGAAGCGGATGGCGAAGGAAAAGCTTCACGAGGACCTTTCCGGCTTTGAGCTGAGCGGATAGGCGACGAAGACCTGCCTCATCCTCGTCGCTGGGAGCGCCAAAGGCAAGTTGTGCACGGAAATCCATGGCCAGTCGGCGCTTCAGGCGGATGACAACCTGATTGCTCATCTGCTCTTCTTGCTGCAAAAGGCTGTAGGCTTGGCGCAGCTCGTCCTGCGCCAGTCGTTGCATTCCAACTAGAAGGCGGCATTGTTGCCCGTCACCGCCGGCCCATTTGTCGATGAGTGCGTCAATCGTCTTCCATCCGCGGAGATTGAAGTAACCGACACAGAAATCGGCTCGCTCCGACAGACCCAATGCATCTCGCAAGGCTGGGAGGAGTTGCTGTTCTATATTGTCAAAAATCCGAGGCATAACAAACGTCCCAAATATCAAGAGCGAAAGGATAAACCCTGGGGCTTTGAAGGATCATTGATCCAAGTGAGCGATAATGTAGCAAAGATGATCTCATAAGTCGAGTAGAACCAAATCCAGTTTTATGGTTGGAGTTTTGCTTCGTTAAATGATTAGAATTAATCACCTTCACAGTTTTTATTCAAAATTTGAAACACCTGGGGCTTAGCCCCACGAGACTAAAGGATTTGCGAGCCCGCGGAATTATCTAGCTTTGAGTCTTCGAGTCTTTGAGGTTAATCGAATAGGTTCAAAATCTCGA
>JBEKKY010000270.1:0-5513 GCA_050010475.1 Acidobacteriota bacterium
GCGTGCGCCATTGCTGCCAGCACTACCCAGCAGATAACAACTATTCTGGGGCTCGAAAAACGTAAACTCATATTGTTTTCAACCTGTTATGGATTTAAGGCCTCAGAATTCGGCCCGGATTCGTTTTACCTTTCAGGATTTCCTCGGATGCAGATATTTTCCAATAAATCCCTCAGCCGCTCATAATAGCTTATTTGAAAAAAATCAGGCTCAAAAAACGAAATTGGGTTTTGTTGAGAGGGCTAACCGTTTCTGATTCTAAATCGATTTTAGCCGCTCCAAGGAGGTAGCGCCGAAATCGCGGGACGGGGAGCGCTGGGGCTCCGGCACGAATGGAGACTCAGGCTAAGGGGCGACACAGGCAACTGTGCCGCCCTTGGTCATTCCTTCTAACCCAAGGCTTTGGTTGACTTCCTATCTTCCGCCTCGGCGTAAGTGAAGGATTAAATTAGGATATCGCAATCGCAGTAATAACTGACGTATACTCGCACGAAAAGAGAATTCTATGAGGTTTGGAGTCTTTGAAGTTTAGCTTGATAACTTCATAACCCAGCCAACCGCAACACAGTGGAGCATTGGAATGAGTGATGCATCGAAGATAACCCCGGCAGTTCAGAAGCTTCTGGACAGAGGCGTAATGCTTCCATGCCCGCTTTCCGTAGAGGTGGATATATCCGTGAATCCCGAGTGCATTGCGCCGGGTGTTGTGGTGCACACTGGCTGCAGGATCTCGGGCGCAAAAACATCAATCGGTCCAGGCTCTGAATTGGGCAGGGAAGCGCCGGCTGCAATCGAGGATTGCCAGCTTGGACGCAACGTCGAGTTAAGAGGAGGGTTCTTCTCCGGGGCAACCTTTCTTGATGGCGTCCATATGGGAAGTGGGGCGCACGTGAGACCGGCGACACTTCTGGAAGAAGAATCCGGTGGCGCTCATGCCGTCGCGCTCAAGCAAACCATTTTCCTTCCGTTCGTCACCGCAGGGAGCCTGATCAACTTTTGCGACGTTCTAATGGCAGGTGGAACCAGCCGGAAGAATCACAGCGAGATCGGTTCCTCCTACATCCACTTCAATTTTACTCCTCATCAAGACAAAGCCACCCCTTCCCTGATCGGAGATGTGCCTCGCGGTGTTTTCCTGGATCAGCCACCGATTTTCCTGGGCGGTCAAGGCGGGTTAGTCGGACCTGCTCGGATCGCTTACGGAACGGTGCTCCCGGCAGGTGCAATCTGCCGGCAAGACGTCCTGGAAGAAGGGATGCTGTTTTCCCCTCCGGCTATAGAACCAGGGACTCGTGCGTTTGCGATGGGGATTTACCACGGCGTCAACAGGATCGTTGAAAACAACCTGATCTATCTAGGAAATCTTTGGGCGCTGAGGGCGTGGTATCAACATGTACGGATACGGACCATGTCCTCCGATACGTTTGCACGGGCTTGCCACGCCGGCGCGCTGAAACAAATCGAGGATGCGCTGAGAGAGCGGCTAAAGCGCATGAAAGAGCTGGCGGAGAAGATGCGGCTCTCGCTGAAGAACGCCCGCGCCGCAGCGGGTGAGGATTTGCCGCCGGAAATCCAGTCCCAGCAGCGCGCGCTTGCAGACCGATGGCCCGAGATGGAATCGCGGCTGCAAGCAGGTCCTCCTGCGAACATCGGAGTGGCCAATCGCGACTTTTTTTTGGAGCCATGGGAGAAAACAGAAGCGGCAACCGGCCACACCCAAGCCGTCGGCGCTCTCAGTCTGTCTGCCCGCAAGGCAGGAAGCGCCTGGCTGCAGGAGATTGTGGATTCAGCATCTGCCGTATGGATAAGATACTAGCGGTTTACAAGCGCCGAAGGCGCGAAACAGCTAATCCCAGGGTGAGACCGTGGGCGCATGGAACGATTTGAAAAAGCCCTGAAAGGGTGACGCAGAGGATTGTGCCGCCCTTCAGGGCTCAATATCTGATCCGTTCTGGACCCAGGGTTCCGGGGCCGCTGTCGCGTGCTCCTCCATCCTGGGGTGTGCTGCAGCGCGCCTCCGGCGCTCTGAAAAAAGGAACCAATGGAGAAGAAAAGATGGGGCGCATGTTTGGCACGGATGGAGTGAGGGGGGTCGCAAATGTTCACCCGATGACAGCCGAAATGGCGCTCGAGATCGGCCGTGCGACAGCCTATGTATGCAAAAAACACCCGAAACAGAGGCATACGATTGCGATCGGCAAAGATACGCGGATCAGCGGATACATGCTGGAATCCGCCTTGACGGCAGGCATTTGCTCCATGGGAGTGGACGTTCTTTTAATCGGTCCCCTGCCTACTCCCGGCATGGCTTTCATCACCCGCAGCATGAGAGCGGACGCGGGCATGGTCATATCGGCGTCCCACAATCCCTACCAGGACAACGGGATCAAGATATTCTCCAGGGATGGATTTAAACTCCCCGATTTGGATGAGGATGAAATAGAAGACCTTATTACGTCGGGGCGGATCAAAGATATCCGGCCGACCGCAGATGAGATCGGAAAGGCCCGGCGCATCGACGATGCGGCCGGCCGTTACATTGTGTTCTGCAAAAACACCTTCCCGGATAATCTGACCCTGGAGGGGATCAAAATCGTGCTCGATTGTGCAAACGGCGCTACGTACAGGGTGGCGCCAACAGTGTTTTCAGAATTGGGCTCCACGGTAAGCACAATTCATTGCGAGCCGAACGGAACAAATATTAATGATCATTGCGGGTCGCAATATACGGAAGATCTGAGTGCAAGTGTCCGTAAACTGGGAGCCGATGTAGGACTTGCTTTTGACGGCGACGGCGACCGGCTTGTTGTGGTGGATGAAAAAGGGACCCGGCTCACCGGCGACCATATTCTTGCCATCTGCGCGGATATGTACAAAGCGCTTGGCTTGCTGAAAAATAATCTCGTCATCGCGACGGTCATGAGCAATTTCGGCTTCTTTTCCGCCCTGAAAAAACTGGGAATTGAGAAAGGGGTCAGCAAGGTGGGGGACAGATATGTGCTGGAGATGATGCTGCAGAAGGGGGCTGTTCTTGGAGGGGAGGAGTCTGGGCACATCATCTTCTTAAACCACCACACCACGGGGGACGGCATCATCGCCGCACTGCAGCTTCTGTGCGCCCTGCGCCGCAGCGGAAAACCTCTTTCCGGTCTGGCAAGAATAATGAAAACGTCTCCGCAGAAGATCATAAATGTGAATATCAAAAACAACCCCCCTCTCGAGGAAGTGCATCAGCTGCAGGAATCGATCAGAGCGGCGGAAGCAGAATTGGGGGATAAAGGCAGAGTGTTCATTCGATATTCCGGCACACAGCCGATGTGCAGGGTAATGGTGGAAGCTCCTACCGAGGAGATGACCGAGCGCCTGACCACCATGCTGGCGAAAGTGGTGCAGAAGTGCATCGGCTGAGGCTTTGGCCGGGAGCGCCGGCGTCCCGCCGGTTAATTTGCAACGTTTCGAAACCTGCACTGCTTCGTATATGGTGTGAAAGAGCCGGCGAGACGCCGGCGCTCCCGGCCAAAGCTCCCGGGCTGCCGCACACGTAACAGGAGGCCCTGCTCTGCGGCCAGATCGCTTCGGCGTTTTTTGGATCTCTCTGAATCGACTGGGGCATTGAATTCGTGAATGTTAAAAATGGGAGAGAATTAGTGGAACGGCAACAGAAACGTTCAGCGTTTCCGGCGGTTTTCTGGGTGGCCAACGCGATCGAGATTCTGGAACGTCTCGCCTATTACGGAATATACTTCGGTTTCGGCATCTACATGGCCTCGCTGGGCTTCTCCCGCACTCAATTGGGTGTCGTCCAAAGCATTTTTCTTTTCCTTTCCTACGGTGTTCCGGTCATCTCCGGCTCGTTTGCCGATCGCTTCGGTTTCAAGAAAGTCCTCATTGTTTCTTACCTGGCGTATCTGCCGTCAATTCTGCTTCTGCTGCTCACCCGGACTTATTCAGGCATACTTCTGGCCATGCTCACGATCGGGCTGTCGGCAGGGATATTTAAACCGCTTGTTGCCGGAACAGTCCGGGCGATAACCGACAAAACAAACAAGACTATGGGATTCGGCATTTTCTATGCCATGGTCAATGTCGGGGGAACGATCGGCCCCATCTTAATGGGGAAACTGCGGGCGATCTCGTGGAATCACGCTTTCGTGGCGGCGTCCATTTCGATTTTTCTTATGCTGCTGGTCACGATCTTCTTCTACCGGGAGCCTGCGCGCGAAATGGAAGGCGAAACGCTGAGCCAAAAAATAAGGGAAATCGGCGTTGCCCTCGCCGACGTGAAATTCACATTTCTACTAATCCTGATGGGGATCTTTTTTTGGCTTCCCTTCTGGGCTTTTTTCAATTTGAGCGCCTTGTATGTCGACGCGAACCTGGATACGGCCCGGTTGTACGATAATATCCGGCACGTCTTTGGTGCTGGTTTCGCCGGGCTCTTTTCCCATGTCGATGATAAAGGCATTCGGCGTGTGTTGGGGGAGACGGTTTCCAATACGGGCTACGTCATCATCATATTCCAGGTGTTCGTATCCCGGATCACCGAACGTTTCCGCGCCGTGCCCACTTTTATCACCGGATTCTTTGTTCTGACTGTGGGGTTTGTAGCCATCGGACTTGCGAAGATATCGGCCCCGGCCATTGTGTTTCTCGGAATTTTTATTTTTGCCATCGGCGAGATGACCTCTTCTCCGCGCATTCAGGAATACATCACCTGGATTGCTCCGAAGGAGAAGGCCGGCCTTTACATGGGCATGAATTTCCTGGCCGTCATGATCGGTTCTGCGCTCAGCGGAATCACCTACACAACCCTTTCAGGATATTTGAACAACATCGGTTTACCCGAATATGTCTGGTATGTTTTGGCCGCCCACACGTTCCTCGGAATCCTCGTGCTTGCCGCTTTTACGAGAATCGTTGGTGAATTTAAGGAACAGGAACAGTAGACTGTGGGCGGTGGGCGACGCCATCGTCAGTCACTAATCATGAATCGTTTATGCATTTTTACTTGCTTTCATAGCGCCGCAACGATAGATATTAATGCCTTTGCTTGACAGCACGGCGGTTTCACCCGTGGGGATGTTGTAGCTGCTGTTGCCGGAAGCAACGAGAACAGGATTTTGAATGGAGCGACTTACCACTGCAAATCTTCGGTCACGTCCAACCCGGACTGTCATCAGCATTCTTGCGGTCTCGCTGGGTGTAACACTGATGTTGGTGATCGATGGGATCATTTCGGGCATGTTGAACGATACTGCGAACAGAACTTTGGGATTGGGGGCCGATTATATCCTGAATTCAAGCGATTCCGGCATGCTGTTCGCCTTAAGTCAAGCGGCGCTGCCGGTCAAACTCTCCGATAAGATTCGTGAGCTCAAGGGAGTGGGCGCCGTAACCCCCGTCCTGACAAAATTCATCGCGAAGGATTTCGGAATGGTGTTCGGAATAGACCTCCCCAGCTACGACCAGTTTCCCGGAACCCTTCAGATCGTGTAGGGAAGACGCTCTCTTGT
>JBEKKY010000271.1:0-6505 GCA_050010475.1 Acidobacteriota bacterium
TCTCCTTTCTAGCCTCGGTTGGAATCCATGCGATCGTGGTTCTATTGATCCTCTTTGGAGGATACCTTCTTCCCTCCACAGTTATCCAACTGGGCAGCGGTCCCGGAGGCGGAACGGGAGGAGATGTCTCAACGGTTGGCGTTGTCGACGAACTTTCCGGCGGCGCTGGAATGATCAAGCCCTCGCTTGTTCCGAAGCCGCCCGCACTGAAGGAAAAACCAGTTCCTTCGGATCAAAGCAAAGCGATCCCGCTCCCGCAAACCCTAGAACCGAAGAAGAAAAAGCCTGATGCTAGGGAGGCAAAAAACACAAAACCGGTTCCGGATTCAAATGTTATCCCGACTGCTCCCGAGCCCGGCTCAGGGGGAATCGGAGGACAGAGCGGAGGCAGCGGAGGCGGAATTGGCGGAGGGAACGGAGTTTCTATCGGCCCAGGATCAGGCGGGTTTGGCGATTCGGCGTACGCGCGAGAGGTTGAGCGCAGAATCAGCCAAAACTGGTACCGTCCTGGTGAAGGAGTCCGAGTTGAGATTGTTTACAGTTTCTATATCAGAACCGACGGAAGCATTGCCGGCATTAAACTCGAAAAATCATCGGGCGATCCCTTATTAGATATGCAGGCGGAACATGCGATCCGTTCTTTATCGCATCCTTCTCTGCCTGCTCCACATATGGGAGACAGGCCGATACAATTTTTTGCTCAGTTTATCTATCCGCCGAGTCCATAGACTCCGGAATCAAGGAATGGAATGACCACCAAGATACTGACCTTTGCCCTGTTGCTTTTCAGTGCAGCCTTACCATCCCTGTGCACTCCGCAGCAAGTGCCGGTTCTTCACCCGCGACCTGAGGAAGTGCCGATCCTTGCAGTTGCCGACGTGCAGCCCGCAAGCCCTGAAAAAGCGGCTGAGCTTTCAGAACCTCTAAAGACCTTCAATCAAGTTCTTTGGGATGATCTCTCGTTCTCCGGTTTTTTCACGATGGCTGGAAAGAGCTTTTACCCACCCCGGCCAGTGAGTCCTGAAAACATGAATTACGACGCGTGGAACGGCCTTGCGTTCAAGGTCACCTATCTCACGGCCGGGACAATGGACTCCTTTGGGGGGGCTTTACACGCTAAGCTTCACGTTTTTGACATGAAATCGCGGTCGGAGAGCTTTGGGCTGGAGGTCTCAGGCGATCAGGATCAGATTCGTGCAATGGTGCACCGCTGGGCCGACGAAATTGTATACAGATTGACAGCGGGCGCATCCAAAGGAATTGCATCGACGAAGATTGCTTATGTTTCCAGGAAAGGCAATGCGAAGGAAATCTATGTGATGGATTATGACGGATACAATGCGCATGAGTTTACGCATAACGGATCGCTGAATCTTTTCCCCAACTGGGCTCCCGATAATTCCAAACTCGCTTTCGCCAGCTATCGCCCGCACCCGGAGATCAATATTTATTCATATCTGGACGGCTCGCGTATTCCATTCCCAATTTTCAATTCGTTAGCCTACGCTCCGGCGATCTCACCCGATGGAACGGAAATAGCCTTTGCCTTGAGAACGCCGCGCGGGGACACAGATATTTTCATTTCCAAACTGGACGGCTCCGGCCAACGCGATATAACCGACAACCCGGCAATCGAATCTTCTCCGACCTGGGCGCCCTCGGGCCGGCAAATCGCATTCGTATCGGATCGCCGGCAACCTGGTATTAGCCAGATCTATATCTGCGACGCCGATGGCTCGAATGTCCGGGGAATCATCAAGGAAGGCGGGGACGCCGACTCCCCTGCCTGGTCGCCGGATGGTAAATGGATTGCATTTCATTGGAAGCCGCGCCTGAGCACAACGTACGACATCTTTATCGCAGATGTCGCCAGCGGGAGAATCACGCAGTTGACTGGCGACAACGGCAGTAATGAGTATCCATCCTGGGCGCCCGACGGACGGCACCTGGCTTTTCAATCCAATCGCACCGGCGCCATTCAGTTGTACATTATGCTTCTTGACAGCTCGGAACTACGAATGATTACGAAGCAGGGGAATAACACCAGTCCCGCTTGGAGCGGATATTTTCAAAGAGAAACACAAAAATAGAAATTTTGTAACGATGGATGTTTCACTTTCGTGCAGCGTGATATACTCCATTTGATCGGATATATTTCCAGGTCCCGGAGTACTGCGATATCGGCCCTCACAAAACATCAGATACATGATTAAGGAGAAACGGTAATGAGAAGATCATTGTATGCACTCGCTGCTGCAGCAGTGCTGCTCGCTTTACTGGTCTCGGGAGCGGGTTGTGGAAAGAAGGTGACCGCACCCCCTCCCTCCGTAGCTAAAGAAACTCCGCCTCCATCGCCATCGCCGCCGGCGCCTGCTCCGACGATTTCCCTCAATGCATCACCATCGGCAATTGAAAGTGGGCAATCGACCACTCTCTCCTGGAATTCTTCCAACGCAACCACTGTAACGATTGACAATGGCGTTGGAACCGTGGAAGCTTCAGGAAGCCGAGCCATCGGCCCCTCAGTATCTACAACTTTCATGGCTCGGGCCACGGGCCCCGGCGGCAGCGCGGTTGCTGAAGCGCGAGTCACCGTCACTGCTCCGACAGCGGTAACTCCGCCTCCTATGCCTGCGATCAGCGATTCTGAATTTTTTTCCCACAACATCAAAGACGCGTTTTTTGACTATGACCAATACAACATCCGGGATGATGCACGTGCCGCGCTGCAGGCTGATGCCCGGGTCCTAAGGGAACGCCCCGGAATCCGGGTTACCATTGAAGGTCATTGCGATGAACGGGGTTCCGAAAAATACAATTTGGCGTTGGGTGACCGACGCGCCAACGCTGCGAAAGATTTCCTGGTCAGCCAGGGAATCGACGGAAGCCGTATCGATACGATCTCCTATGGCAAGGAGAGAAATGTCTGCGAACAGCATAATGAAGAATGCTGGCAACTGAACCGGCGAGCACATCTGGTCATGCGGTAAAAGCAGCATGCAGGATCGAGGTGCAGGATTCAGGATAGCTCTAATTTCTCCTCCTGAACCCTGCAACCTGTATCCTGCACTCTGTTGGGATAATCGGAGGCTGAATTTCCTATAGGAGAGATCTCATGAGGCAAAAAACGATCTTCTGCCTGCTGATTTTCGTTATGTTGGCAACACCATTGACCATGGCCGGCACCAAAGAAGATATCATGCGGCTGCAGAATGACGTCCTCACACTGCAGAACCAGATTCGTGATTTCGACAAAAAATTTGATGAGAAAACCGATGGCCTTAAAAGCCTTGTGGTCCAGCTGATTGATCAGGTGGCGAAATCCAACAAGGTTCTCGATCAGGTTTCAAAAGCGCTTGAGAATCAGGTTTCCGACAGGCAGTCTGTCAACCAGACCCTGCTTCAGGAAGTTCGAGCTCTCTCAGGCAAAATCGATGAAGCAGGGACACGGATTTCCGCTCTGGCGCAACAAGTGGCTGATTTAAAGGTACAAGCCAAGCCTCTGGTACAGGGGGGAAATTCGTTAGGCGGTCCACCCGGCGGCTCTGCCTACGATCAGGCATACGGCGATTACGTACAGGGGAATTTTGACCTTGCAATTCAGGAATTTACTGCGTACCTGACCAGTTCTCCCGGAGGAGAAAAGGCCGCCATTGCGCAGTTTTACTTGGGAGATGCCTATAGTGCGCAGGGCAAGCTTCCGCAGGCAATCGCCGCGTTCACGCGCGTCATCAATGACTATCCTGGCTCGGACCAGGTTGCCAGTGCGCTCTTCAAGCGTGGCAGAGCGGAGTTAGCGATGCGGGAGACCGATAATGCCGTCGCCGACTTCAAGGACATTATCGGGAGATTCCCAGCTTCACCGGAGGCAGAGCAAGCGAAGACAGAACTCCGGAACCTGGGAAATGATCCTGCAAAACCAGCCCCGGCAAAGGAAACTCGCCGGAAATCCAAGTGAGGTAAACATTCATGAGTTCTCTTAACAAAGTCCTGCTTATTGGGCGTCTGGGGAAGGACCCCGATATCCGATATACCCCGGACGGTTCCCCGGTCGCGAGCTTCAGCCTGGCAACAAGCGAAAACTGGACGGATAAAAGCGGAACCCGCCAGGAACGCACCGAATGGCACAACATCGTGGCCTGGAACAAGCTGGCGGACATCTGCAAACAGTTTCTATCCAAAGGGCGACAGGTCTATATCGAAGGCCGAATTCAAACTCGCGAATACACGGACCGGGAAGGAGCCAAGAGGCGTATTACGGAGATAATCGCAAGTCAAATGGTCATGCTGGGCAGCCGTCCCCAGGGCGCAGAGGCAGGTGTCCAGCCTATGGAGCCTGTTGCTCGGCCCGCTACGGATGCAGATCAGGCGTTTGGCGACTCCGGTATCACGGATAGCGACATTCCTTTCTAATCGCGCATTACGGATAAAGACGGATCCACAATGCAGGAGGCACAAGATATAGAGCTGCCTTGCGGATGATCTTGCATCCTGTATCCTGCGTCGTACAAGACGAGGTTCTTGTCATGGTGACTGAAAAATCCCCCAAAATAAGGCTTACGGAATGCAGCAGCTCGGCCGGGTGAGCCAGCAAGATGAGTCCGGCGGTGCTGGACCGTGTTCTGTCCAAACTTCCGCGACAGGAAGACCCACGTCTTCTTGTCGGATTCCGAAACAAGGATGATGCCGGAGTCTTTTTGGTTCACGATGGTCTTGCTCTGGTCCAGACAACCGACTTCTTTACACCGATTGTCGATGATCCATTTCAGTACGGCCAGATTGCAGCTGCCAATTCTCTTTCCGATGTTTACGCCATGGGCGGCAGCCCGTTAACGGCACTCTCCATTGTCTGCTATCCGGAGACCGGCGATCTGGATGTGCTCGAGCGCATTCTCCTGGGCGGACTGGATAAAATGATGGAGGCAGGATGCACAGTTGTCGGTGGACACATGGTACGAGATTCCGAAATAAAATTCGGCTACGCAGTCACCGGAACCGTCGATCCCAATCAAGTGTGGACCAATGCAGGCGCCCGCCCGGGTGACATTCTGCTGCTGACAAAGCCTCTGGGGACCGGCGTCATCGCTACGGCCATCAGAGCCGGAAAATCGGAACCCGAATGGACGGAAGCCGCGGTTGCCGCCATGAGCCGTTTGAACAAAGATGCCTCCTCCGCCTTGGGCTCGCTCGATCGAGCAATTCATTCGGTAACGGACGTTACCGGTTTTGGTTTTCTCGGACATGCCCTGGAAATGGCCACTGCAAGTCAAGTCAGCCTGCGGTTGGACAGCAGCAAAGTCGAGCTGATCCACGGCGCTCTCGAATGTGTGCGCAACGGATATATCGCCGGTGGTTTGAAGAAGAACAGAGAATTTGTGGGGGAGTGCGCCCGATTCGCTGCGGCAGTTTCACTGGAGTTGCAGCAACTCTTTTTTGATCCACAAACATCGGGAGGGTTGCTAATAGCTGTCCAGCCTGAATACGCCGCTCTCCGGTGATCGCAGTGTTTTAAAAGAAGAGCCGGAAGCCAGGAGCCAGAAGAATCCGGATCATCCTGACTTCTGGCTCCTTTCAATTAAAAGCGGTATTTCCCTTTCTTGACCTCCTGTCGGAAATCTTCTCCCCGGACATCTATTTCAGTGCACATTTCAAATAGGCGTGAACGCAGACGCGCACCTATGCGGTCCGTCAGACTTTCCTCGCCCTGCTTGCTCGGGGTATCCAGATAGTTTGAAGTGAAGATCGTGAGTTTTTTTTCGTTATACCGGCAATTGATTATATGGGCAATTGTATCGCGCACCCACTCCGTAGGCTTGTTTGCACCCAGTTCGTCCAGTACAAGCACTTTAGCTTCCAGCACCGGCCGCAGCACGTCTAATTCCGAAGTCTGTGAGACCGAGTTCCAGCTTGCCTGAATTTCCCGCAGAAGATCGCGGAAATCATAAAAGAGCCCGCCATCGCCAGTTGTCACCATCACCTGTTTCAAGAGCGCGACGGAAAGGTGCGTCTTCCCCACTCCGCATGTTCCCAGAAAAAGGAGACCGGTATCGATCTGCGGGTATTTATCCAGGAATCTCTGGACGTAGATCTTGGCCTTTTTTTGAGAATCATGAGTTGGCACATAGGAATCCAGGTCGCAATGCTCGTAGCGTTTTGGGATGCGTGCGTCGGCAATAAGCCGTTCGAATCTCGCAGATTCCATGCAGCGGCAGCGGCGGACTCCTCCCTCAATCGGTTCCCACCCGGACCCGCTGCACTTAGGACAAATTTCTGATATCGGGGTTTCGGTGCTCATTGAAAGCTCAGCTTAACACAAACGCCGCCGCGGAATCCGTGAAAATCCGCGATCTTTTCACTAAAACTATTTGGCGCTTTTCTCCGTTGTTGGAGCACCGTCGGATGGTGGACTGGATGCTTGAAGGGCCTTGAGTTCGGCAAACATCTTCTGCACGTTGGACGGGAAAAAATTCTGGAAGCGATACGATGAGAATTTCGCGGGCATCAC
>JBEKKY010000272.1:0-5477 GCA_050010475.1 Acidobacteriota bacterium
CGGCAACACGATCCTCCCATGTGGTCACCAGTTGCGCCACGATGCTGTGTACCGCCTCTTCATCGATGGCGCGGTCCAGGCGATCCGGGTCGAAATAGAAGAGCAACAGATTGACGGCGCCGCAATCCGCCCTGGTATGGAATGAGACCGGACCGAAAGCATCCGCAAGCGCTCGGCGGATATTTTCTTCGACACCATAGGAATAGCGCAGCCGGGAGAAGACGATTTCGAGAACCATGTAACCGGCACCCTTGCGCGTGTGCACAATAATTTCCTCGTCGCCCAGCATGAAGGCGATGGGTTCGATGATTGCCTTCAATGCTGCCGGGGGAGCATAGAACAGCTCCCGCATCGGCATGCGGTTGAAGGTTGCGATCAGCTCGCGGTAGACATGTGAATTCGCAACCGCTCCGCTGTCCTGAAGAATCGAGCGGATTTTTTCCTTCAGGATTGGGATCCGGTCAGCCCTCTGGACAAAGGTGCCTCGGGAGAAACGCCCGAGAAGAAGGGAAGCTCCGGTGAATTTCCCCGTAGCGTCCCACTCGCGCAGCACGATGTAATCAATCGGGTCCAGGTGGTAAATTGCCGATGCATTCTTGCTGAAATCGAGCCCGACAATCCGGTAATCATCCGGCCTTGGAACAATATGGGATTCCACCTCTTCCACAAGACCGGGGAAGACAACCGGAAGAAGTTCCGGATCATTGAAAACACCCGTAACTGTGTCCTGGATCCGATGAGGACGCCCATCCTGACCGACAGAGTAGCGGGCAACGCCGAGAAAAACATAGTTTTCGTCCGCAAGCCATTCGATGAATGCCCGGGCGGACTCAATCGGTTCGGAACCCGTCTTGGCGCACAGCCTGCGGGATATCTCCTTCGTCAAGCTAACCATTGCCTGGAAGTCTTCGACGGCCAGAAAGACACATTTCAAAACGCAAAATATCTCGTGTTCAATTCGGCGAAGGCGTTCCTTTGAGTCGACCGGTTCGATCTGGAAATAGCAGTAGGATTCTTTGGTCCCTTCCTCGTGCGGCTCTCCAATCCACACGATGCGTTCCCACTGGCGGCGGACGGCAAAGATCGGGTGCACTGCAGAGAAAACGCGGAGCCCCGCCTTGCTGAAGTAATTTTTCAGGCTTTCAAAGATGAATGGCGCGTCGAGCGTGTGGGTGCGGACCACCGTGGTTTCCAGAGGCAATCCGGCGCCTCCGCCCATCGCTTTGGCTTCCTGTTCGTTGGGGGTGTAAACGGAAACATGGATCCCCGGGGGGCCTTTAAAAAGCTGAATGGATGACGGCATTGCATGGACAATGAATTGATAATGACGCAGCAGGCGCTCGGCAAGGATTTCAGGCGGAAGAATGGATAGGATGCGATCGGGTGCTTCTGAGAGAATGACGGGTGCAAAGGAAAGAACGAGGTTCTTATCTTCGGCGGGCGCGGTTTTGGCGATGATTTCGATAATTCGAGAAGTCACCTGAGCTCTAGTTGCCGGATCTTTAGTAATCATTGTGCCCTCGGTCTGACTTTGTCTCCTAGACTTCGAATTGAACTTTAAGACTCAAAGACTCTAAGAATCTAACGGAAAACGAGTGGGGTTGGAATCGTGCATTATCTGGTAGACGGCTTCAAAAATCTGTTCGCAATTGGACTTGGAAAAGTAATCGCCGTCGGACCCATATGCCGGCCTGTGTTCCTTGGCGGTCACCGTGCGTGGAGCGCAATCGAGCCAATGGAATCCGCCCTGTTCTTCAATAACTTTCTGCATCATATAGGCAGTGGCGCCCCCTGGGCAATCTTCATCGACAAAAAGAATTCGATTTGTCTTCCGCAGCGAGTCGAGGATCAAGCCATGCACATCAAACGGCAGAAGAGTGCGTACATCGATCAACTCTGTTTCAATCCCGACTTTGGCGAGTTGTTCCGCTGCCTCATAGGCAATTGGGCAGCACGCTCCATAGGTGACAATCGTGACGTCGCTTCCGGGCCGAATGATTTCTGGAACTCCGAGAGGGATTTTGAACTCGCCGATGTTGGCGGGCAACCTGGCTTTTTTTCGATAAGCATTGAGCACTTCGATCACGAGTGCGCTGTCATCAGACTCCAGGATCGTGTTATAGAAACCGGCTGCCTGAGCGGCATCCCGTGGAACACAAATGTAAATCCCTCGTATCAGGTTGAGGATTCCGGCCATCGGCGATCCGGAATGCCAGATTCCTTCCAGCCTGTGCCCACGGGTCCTGATAACGACAGGGGCTTTCTGGCCGCCGCAGGTGCGCCAGCGGAGCGAAGCAAGATCATCCGAAAGAGTCTCAATCGCGTAAAGAATATAGTCGAGGTATTGAATATCTGCGATAGGTTTGAAGCCGCGCAGAGCCAGCCCGACCGCTTGTCCCACAATCGTGGCTTCGCGGATCCCTGTATCCATGATGCGCAAAGGACCGTATTTTGCTTGAAGTCCGGCGAAGCCCTGATTTACGTCTCCCAGCCTTCCAATATCCTCTCCCATCGCAAGCAACTGCGGATAGCGGGTGAAGGCTGAGTCAAAGCAGGCGTTCAGAATTTCGAATCCCTGTTTTACGGGCGAGTCAGGCAAATACACGGCCGGAACTTCCGCGACTTTGAGCGCAGAATTAGCGGAACTGCTGTAAAGATGCGTACTATACCGGTCCGCATTGGCGCTCTCCTGCTTTTTTTTCCAGCGGGTCAGCTTCCGTCTGGAACTCGAGCTTTCCTCTTGAAGAGCCAGAAGCGCGTTTTGCACGAAGGCCATCAGGTCCCGCCGCATCGGGTGCGTGGCTTGTTCAAGAGCCTTGCTGATTTCTTCAACGCCGGAAGGATCCGCGGCCTTTGCAGCGGCCTCCCTTATGAGTTCAAGGAGTTGCCGCCGTTCCTCCTCGATCGGGGCGCGGAACGCTTTCCATGCGTGGTCCCTCATGTCCAGGACGAAAGCTTTTTCAGATGTCTCGATTGCATTCAGCTCCTCAGGCGTCGCGATCGCTTCGCGGAAGATCCATTCCCGCATTTTGCGGGTACAGTCATGTTCACGCTCCCATGTGATCCTTTCCGCCGGTTTGTATCGTTCTTGGCTTCCGGAAGTCGAATGACCTTGTGGCTGGGTTAGCTCGGTGACATGCACAATAACGGGCGTGTGCCTGAGCCGTACCCGTTCGGCGGCGGAACGAAAGGTCTCGCACAGCTGCGGATAGTCCCAGCCGCGAGCCTTACAGATGTCGATACCAAGTTTGCCGTCAGCATGGATTTGAAATCCCTGAAGTATGTTGGAAATATCGGCCTTTGCCACCTGCAGCTCATTCGGGACTGAAATGCCGTATCCGTCATCCCAAATCGCGAGCATCATCGGCACTTGCAACACTCCTACGGCATTGATTGCTTCCCAAAAAATGCCTTCCGCGCAGGAGGCGTTTCCGATGGTGCCAAACGCGATTTCGTTTCCGTCCTTGCTGAAGATTTGGCTGTGGCTTTCGAGTCCTGACAGATGGCGGTAAAGCTTGGAAGCCAGCGCGAGGCCCACAATTCGCGGCATCTGCGCACCGGTAGGGGACAGATCTGCTGCCGAGTTGTAGGATTCAAGCTGGTTTCTCCAACTTCCATCCGAATTCAACAACCGGGTGGCGAAGTGTCCGGTCATGGCTCGGCCGCCGAAGTTCGGTTCTGCAACAGAGTCGGCATGTCCGTAAAGTTGAGCAAAGAATTGATCCAACGTCAGGATTCCGAGGGCGAACATGAGCGTTTGATCGCGATAGTAGCCGGAACGGAAGTCTCCTTTCCGGAATGCATGAGCGAGGGCTACCTGAGCGACTTCCTTGCCGTCGCCAAAAATCCCGAATTTGGCCTTTCCGGCGAAAACCTCTTGCCGGGCAACAATGCTTGTCCACCGGCTGCGGTGGACAATGCGGTAGTCTTGAAGGATGGATTCTTTGCTTAAGGGAGAATAGTGATTTTGCACTGCTTTCCTGCCGCGGCGAGCTACTGCAGTCACTGCAAATTCTCCTACCGATTGGTTTTTCGTTTCTTTTGAGACGCCATGAATCATGAATATTGTAGCAGATAATTAGAATCTCTTCTTTTACGACTTCGTATCTAAGAGCCATCCAAGAGTGCAGGAGATTCCAGGATTGACATTCGGTCAAAAAACAAGGAGAATATATCACCCCTCATTTGCCCCCATGAGGGCGTCGTGCGCGCGAATTCCATGGAGGCGGCCCTTGGACACATCCGGATTCGTTTTGATCGATTCGTTGTATAGGCCTGTATATGCGAATCCGGAATCTATCCGAATCCTTGGTTATCCGAATGCGACATCGAGTCCTGCATCTCTGGACGGCATCTTGACTCAGAAGATCCTCTCATTTCTTCCAAGGGATCTTGATCTCTTGCAAGGCGTGTCCCTCACGCAATTTCAATCTGGCAGCAGGCATTATTCCTGTCGGGCATACGTTCTAAAGGATCACTGGAACGATGCAGGGCAGGAAACAAGGATCGCATTGCTCCTGGAGAGAGGGTTGCCCGGCCCGCCCGCTAATGCAAAAACTCAGAGAAGGCTGGCAGGATTGTTCGAGGATCCGTTCAGTTTTGCTCTCGATCCCAGGTTTTATTATTTCAGCCGCGCGCATCAGGAGATCTTCGCCTCTCTGCGCAGCCTGATTCGTGAGCGCCGCGGAATTGGAGTAGTGCTGGCGCAGGCGGGGATGGGAAAATCCGCTTTGCTCGATTATCTTTCAGAAACGCTTCGGTCGGAAAGTGAAATTGCTCTCTTTCAGGGCTCTTTCGACAGCCCTTCTGAACTGGTGCGTGCTGTTATGGGAGTTCTTGGGGTTGAAGGACAGCGGGGAGACTTGAACGGGAATTTGGGGATTCTCGAGAACTGGCTGGCAATAAAATACCGGGAAGGTCGGCTGGTTACACTCATTTGCGACGACGCCCAAGATCTCTCGTCTGAAACCCTCGAAAACCTGTGCCTGGTTTCGGATTTGCAGGTTGGTCAGCAGAAGCTCATGCAAATTGTGCTGGCAGGCAGGCAGGGTTTGTTGGAAAAGCTTTCCGGATTACGGTTGGAGAGCGTCGGCAAAAAAATCAACCTATATAGCCGGCTTGCGCCGCTGGATGAAGCGGAAGTGCGCAGTTATGTTTTGCATCGGTTGCGGATCGCCGGCTGTACGCGGCCAATCTTTACCTCGGCAGCGCTCTCTTCCGTTGCCCTCTATTCGCGTGGCATTCCGCTGAATATAAACATGATTTGCCGCCATTCACTGTCCCTGGCTGCTAGCATTAACCTGCAGACCATCGATGATCACATCGTTTCCGATTCCGCATACGACCTGGTACTGAGGGCGCAGCCTGCGAACGTCTGGGAAGATCCGCTTGGAGGCGGCTCTGATGCCCGGCGGTCGGCCGGGCTTTTGCGAGACCGCCGCGGCCTGCACCTTGTGCAAAAAACAAACACCTAAAAA
>JBEKKY010000273.1:0-5469 GCA_050010475.1 Acidobacteriota bacterium
AACTAAAAACCTATATCAATGCGCTTCGAGTGGCGGATAATTCACTGAATAAGTTAATCGCTTATTTTGAAAAGTCGGATCAAAAGACGGCAATCCTCGTTATGGGCGATCACTTGCCGCCCTTAAGAGAAACCTACGACACCATCCGTTTCTTTAACTCCACCGAGCTGGACAATGTCCAAAAGCGCTACCGGGAACCAATGGCGTTGTGGTGCAACTATCCAGCGGCTAAGGAGGATTTTGTATGCAGCGCAAATTTTATTGCAGTCCGGCTGATTCAGATCCTAGGGCTGCGCCCGGCCGGAAGCCTGGCGCTGTCTGCCGAGGTTTATTCGCACTTCCCTGTGCTGTCAAAATATGTACAAACGGCTGACGGCCGTCTCTTTGCTCCGCAATCGCCTGAAATACCTTTTCAGCAACTGCTCAATGACTACCGTCTCCTCCAATACGATTTGCTTCTGGGCAGGCAATACGCACTCCGATAGAAGGCCGGAACTATCCGCTGATCAGTAAGAAGTAAGCAATTGCCTCTTTAGAAAGTGGCTCGGACTTTATGCGAGCCGCGGGGCAGCATCACCCAGGCAGTTTGCATTTTAGTGGACGCACCGCCATCCACCTGCAGAGATTTCGGCACAGTATCAAAAATTGCCATGGCGCCTCGATGGGCACCGTATGAAAACTCGATTGCCTGAGCTTCCGCATAGCGCGCGCTAACCAGATCGCCGTTCAGCTTGATCAGATGCGGCCGCTGCATTCTTGCCTTATCACCTATTGAGATAAAATGCGATCCGGCCGGCAATCTTACATCTCCTTGATCGACGCAAGGCCAGGAATTTCCATCAACATCGAATTCCGCCTGTCTCAGGCCTGAACAATAAACAACCGGAATGGATGCCTGCATTCGGATGCCGCTATCATCGATTTCACCACGTATTGGGGGCGCCAGAGCGCAGGAAACAGACTCCGCATCCTGCGGCAGCAGGCTCTGCTCTGAATAGGTCATCACGGTTTGGAAATGGCGCCCAGCCTGGCAAAACAACTCCAGAAATTCCGTGCCCGTTTGTTTTTGCGTGGGGAACGTTGTTACATCGCGATCGACGATATTGATGTCAATGCCAAGCCGCGCAGTGTGGCGAGTCATCTTTGAATAGGCTTGGGCCAACTCCGCATATCGGCGCGGCCCCAAATGCCAGACTGTGCCCGGATCCTCCAATACAAGTGTAAAGTCATATCGGTCCAGCAATTCAAACATTACGCCGACATCGGCGCCCACGGCTTCGCGCATGCTGGAATCATAAATGTTGTCGACGTATGTCACGACCACGTCGAGGTTAGGCTTGAGAGAGCTGCGAAATCCATAGAGCAGCTTCATAAAACGCTCGTTCAGATCTCTCTCCAGCTGCACACGGTAGTTCACAAACTCCCTCCAGCCGGGAGCATTTCTTTTCCAGTAATTGGGCGACTCCTTTCTGAAAAAATCAATAGGGTCGATGCCCGATCGCTGCTTGAATTCCGAACGGACAAGGGAATTAAGCGGAGTGAAATGTTCGGGCGCCGCCGTTCCGGCAGGGCTGTCGAAATATAGCTCTGAGAGATTCACCCCATCCCACTCGAAATTCCGGAACATCTCTTCCAATCCGGCCGCCACGGCTTGATAGCATTTTGGATCGATTAGATTCATTACGTAGCGCCAGTCTATATGCGCATCCTGCCCGGTGGCTGTCTTTTCGCGCCACTTCGGATGCTTTTCCCAAAACTCGTTGCTGACGTGAGGCAACTCAAGCCACGCGTAAACCAGAATCCCATTGCGATGGCAGGCGTCAATCAGTTTCCGAAGGTAAGTTTCCTCCTCCTGACCGCAGTCGAAAAAATCCCAGGCGCCCACATGAAGAGCCTGGATGCCGGTTTTTCTCCAGGACGCTGCCAAAATATCCGGCTTCTGGGTGAGGCGATATCCATAATCGAAGAAGGCGGAAAGCCGATCGCTGCGGAATGGGAAAACAACTCCGGCGCGCTGAAGCTCCTGGAGGAAATAAGGGAAGCGTGCATAGGCTTCCCCCTCCAGTGGATTCAGCTCCGCAGCGAGCAGCAAGCAATTGCCTCGTCCAAAGGGAAGCAGACAAACCATCGGCGCCATGCTGTTGCGCTCGCGATTCAGTACAATCGCTCCATCCGGTGCCTTGAGAGGCGTCACCTGATCTTCCTTTTTCCAGGTTATTTCTACATCGGAATATGCCATTTCTTCCAGTTGAGCAACCGCTATGGATTTCGAAGGACGAAAACCCAGTTTCTCGGAGAGAGGAGTGATTCCCTCACTGACCAGCGTGGCGCCATTTTCAACTAGATGCAATGCGCTCTGCACTTGCGCAGGCGTGAGTGAACGGGCGGTGCGCATCGGGACGATCAAGATGAGATGGCTTTGGGAAACAGCCAACTTCTCGATTGCGGCCTGAGACTCAATCCTATAGTTCAGAGCAACGGCATCGAGTGCATCCTCATAGGCTTTGATATTGAGATCTTCCTGGGGAGAATCAGTACGCAGTATCAAGCACTCAGGCAAATACAGCCGGGCCTTGGCAGTCGACGGATGATGGCCTCGGCATGAACAGACCAACGACATCGCAATTGCTGCGGCCAGCCAACAAACACAGCTGAAAATTTTCATCAACCCTCCCTTGCCGTCATGTAATTGCTAATTGCATAATTAGAAGCAATTACTTCGCTTCAAAATGATCGGAAGACAGCGTCATTCCATACAGCATTATTCTGTGATGGAATGGCCCCGAGTTTTATGAATCGCATCCACTACTGCTTGATACCAGGATCCTCGCTCGTCTGAATCCACATCGGGAATATTGTGGAAAAGCCGTGACAGCTCCTCATCGGGCGGGAATACATTTCCATCGGAATCCACAATCGGAACTCCGGGATGGACCATAGCTCGTGCTTGTTTTGGAATGAACCGAAGGGACACAGCCGAAGCAATATCGTATAGCGCAGCATTTAAGTTGCCGGGCCCAGGATTACCCCGAGCCGCAAATGAATCCGCCATAAAATAAAGCTCCACAGGTGTCGGGTGCGTTTGGTCTGTCGAAATTTCGCGAAATAATTTTTGAAGGGCCTGAAATGCCGGCCTGCGAATCCTGCCGGCGGCATCCACGAGCTTCCCGGGATTCGATTCAAAGGGTTCGTCGAACTTGTCTTTTAAAAATTCATAAATGTACGTGCGGGGATTCAATTGTCTTGCAACCGTGCCATAGAACTGCAGTTCTCCGGGATCAAGAACGACGTTCGGGGCTTCCGTCCCGCCTTCGAGTACAAACACATCCTTATTCATGTCGCGCGCCAGACCGGAGATATTTACGAGAGCCTGGACAGACGCATGCCCGAAATCCGGGTATCCGCTATTGGTGTACAGCGATAAACCCAAGGCATCGGCCCCGGAAATCCATCCGGGTATATCAAAGGCGGCAAAACTCGGTCGGCCTTTTGCCAGTTTCTCGGGAAACCCGCCGGAAAGCTGCAGGATGAAAGGAACGTCGGAGCGTCCACTTGCTTCATGCCAGATGCGCCGGCAACGATTATAGGCTTCGACGAGCCAGTCATTCAGAGACCGCACAAAATCGAAATAAGCCAGCCCAGGTTTTCCAAATCGATGGTCGCTCTCATTCAATGGCAGAGGGACGTCTTCGATAGAGGCAAAGGATGTGGCATACTCTGCGTTCACGCCGGCAATGTCATCGTAATTCCGGCCAAGCCAAAGGTGAAACCAGTTCCTGGCTTCTGGAGTGTACTGAGTGATTTCATATCTCTGGGTCTCATTTTCGTACTCCAGGAATCCACAGCGCTCGGCAGAAAAAGGTTCACTGAAGGGCCCCAGATTAATCCCGAGAAGGTTGGGTAACCGTCCGTAGCGCTCTGCGTAATAGCGGGTCTCTTCTTCCATCCACTCCGTATATCCCTTGCGTCCAATAGTGGTCCGGAAATATTCCGCCGTCTCTTTGCCGTTCGGCAATATCCCGGGGTCCGTCAATATCGTTCCGTACAGGTAATTAAATCGTTCCTCATTCCCATGGGGCGGGAGTGCCGCATCGATACGCGTGAAGACGAAGCTCAGCTTTAGAGATGCGATTTCCTGGAGAATCGCATCGAGCATCTGCATCGCCAGCCGGTCGTCCCAAATGTGCGCCGGAGGAACCACATTGATCACGCGAGCGCCAGCACGTGCTGCGATCCGGACGAGGTTTCGTCCTTCCTGAGCGTTCGACAGAAAGTCGAAATGGACCACGAATCCGCACTTTGGAGCGTTATCGACAGGTCTGGACAGGTTTACAAAAAACAGCAACGCTAAAATCCACACTGTTATCCGCATGGCACGTATTGTGAGACCATTTGAGAATATTTGGAAAAGAATTTTCCAAATATTTGGGACAGTGGGTGCGGATCAACGCCCGCTGGAAACCACGAGCCCTGCCGGCATGCCGTTTCGCATGAGCCGATTTGACCGCCGTACACCATCAGCAGCTTGTCCGTGGGCTTCCTGTTATTTTTATACGCGGCAGGGTGACACCGCAGATGGAATCCCGGAAACGCGCCGGAATCGAAAAATCAAATAACGCCGATGGACACTGAGGGACACGGACAAACGCGGGCGAACGCCGACGGAAATGGGTTTTGATCGGCGTGTATCCGTGTCCGCCGGCTTTATCGGCTGCGAGTTTAGTTTGCAGGAGCAGCGAACTCGATATCGGTTTGGAGCGTTGCGGTATCTTGAGTTCCCGATTCACCGGTTTCAATGATCAAGCGATATTTGCCTGTCGGCACTTGCTTAAACGACACAGTGAGCGTGACCAGCGCTTCCGCCTTGCCCACAGGAGAGGTGGCAGTTTTCAAAGAAATCGGGCGCATTTTATATTCTTTCCCATTTTCATCCAGAAGTTTTACTTGGGCGGTCAGGTCCCACTGATCGTGCGGACCAGGCAGGCTGTATATCCGAAACACGAGAGGGACATTGGCGCCGGCCGGCAGCCTGTTCCTCACACTGGGCTCGATCTGGACTCCAGGGCAAAGCAACGGATCGTCTTCATCAAGCAGTTGACTTTGAAGATTCCTTATCAAATCAGGCAGACTCGATGTCTGTTCGGCAATCGCGATGCTGCTGCCCGCAAACCCTCGATCGGGGAGTGCCGGTATCTGCAGCATCTGCTCGGTCGAGCCCAGATTGTCGGACTCGTCCGAGACGGCGAGTTTCAGGCGATATTTGCCTGGGCGAAGCTTGAAATAGTTTCGGTAAACCAGGTCCTTTTTCCGGAACTCCGTCTCTTTTTCTTTATCGAAACTTATCGGGAGCGTTTCGCTGAATCGGGCCGCAATGCTGCCATCCTCAGCGTAGGCTACGCCCATGATGTTGAACTCCGTGCCCATTTGTCCCCCGTTTTTTCTGAATGCCGCCTTTTCCATGCGAATCCT
>JBEKKY010000274.1:0-5449 GCA_050010475.1 Acidobacteriota bacterium
ATTGCATTTTTTCTGAGTGCTCCATTGCCGGCCCAGGACCTTGTGCAGCTTCCTGTAAAAAAAGTCGAGCTGTACAAAAATGGAATGGGGTACTTTGAACACCTCGGTACGGTCAACGGCCAGCAGAGCATAGAGATCGTACTGCCCAGCTCCCAGTTAAATGACATTCTGAAATCGCTGACTGTTCTGGATCTTGGACACGGCCAGATCGGGGGCGTGAACTACGACTCCGCGGCTCCTCTTGACCGGCGCCTCGCTGAAGTGCCGATCAATCTTTCGCCGGAAGCTGGTCTGGTCGGATTCCTGAATCAGATACGCGGCACCGGCATCGAAATCCGCACTCCAAGCGGCGTATTGACGGGCAAGCTCATGGGCGCCGAACTCAAGACAAAGATCACAGGACCCGGCGCGACTGCTCAAGAAGTGCAGCTCACCGTGTTTACCGCTGCCGGCGAGGTCCAGCTTGTCCAACTGGAATCGGCAGGCGCACTGAAGCTGACCGAACCTTCATTAACTGCCGATTTGGGCCGCTACCTCGATCTGCTCGATACAACTCACCAGCGCAATGTGCGCCGGCTCCGGATTCAAACGATTGGAAAAGGGGAGCGCCAGATTTATGTCGGCTACACATCGGAATCACCCATTTGGAAAACGACCTATCGCATCGTTCTGGATCCGAAGCAAAAGCCACTGCTTCAAGGGTGGGCGATTGTTGACAACACGACTCCAATGGATTGGCTGAACGTATCGCTGTCACTGGTATCAGGCGCTCCCATCAGCTTCATTCAGGATCTTTCGCAGCCCATATACGCACGTCGCCCGGTCGTCCCTTTACCTCAAGGCGTTCAGGTCAGCCCGCAGGTGTATGAATCCACCATGGCATCGGAATTTAAACTCACCCTGCCTCCTGCGGAGAGGGCCGGAGGTGTTGCAGGAGGAATGCCTACGGCGAGTGACATGCGCAGAGCTCCGCGACAGCAAGATGAAGTATCTTCCTATGCTAGTGCCTTTGCTAATGCCGCTCCGATGCCGGGGCAGATTTCGGATGCAATGCGGCAGCAGGTTACTGAAACAGCGCTGGCCCAATCCGTTGCCGAGCAGTTTGAATATAAAATCAAGCAGCCGGTCACGATCAAGCGCAACGAATCGGCGCTCCTGCCCATCATCCAATCGGACGTGGAAGGAGAAAAAGTCTCGATCTACAAAGCCACCGGCAACGAGCCGCATCCACGGCTGGCATTCTGGCTTAAAAATTCAAGCGGCTTAACTCTGGACGGTGGCCCCGTCACCGTGCTCGATACAAATGCATTCGCGGGTGAGGGCTTGATTGAAACTGTCCAACCGGGAGAGAGCCGGCTGTTGAGCTATGCGGTCGACCTCGGCACTGAGATCTCGACCACACTCGGCAGCGAACACCAGCGTGTCGAGCGTGTCTTGATAAAAAACGGGACGATCCAGATGTTTTCAAAGATGGTCGAGAAGAAGACGTACAAGATCCGGAATAACAATACGACGTCTCGAACCATCGTGATCGAACACCCCGTGCGCTCCGGCTGGAAGCTCGTGGCGATGACCCCGGCTGAATCCTCAGCCAACTCCTACCGGTTCAAGGTGGAATCCAAGCCCAAATCCACAACCGAATTCGTGGTCCAGGAAGAATCTCCCTTGGAATCATCGATCGCTGTCTCTTCGATACGAGCGGAACAGATCGCCATCTGGGTTCGGGAACGTTCAATCGACCCTGAAATTGAAAAATCGCTGCAGACCATTGTTGAAAAGAAAACGGAGATCAACGATCTTACCGAGAAAATTGATTCCCTCGACAAAGAGCAGAACAATATCTTTAAGGATCAGGAGCGGATCCGCGGCAATCTGGAGCGGTTGAACCAGACGCCTGAAGAGGCCACGCTGCGCCAGCGGTACATCCGTCAGCTCAATGACCAGGAAAACCGGCTCAATGCGATCGGCTCCGAGCGGGCAAAACTCGATCAATCCCGGTCGGCGGCTCAAAAGCAATTGGAGGAGTTAATTCAGAAGCTGAGCCTGGACAAAAAACTCTGATTCGAAATTCGAGATTCGAAATTTGAGATAAAAAGCTATAATATCGTCCCGGGAATCTTCGGTTGTCCAGGGCTCGCGCAAAGCTGAGTGGATGAATGACACAATAGCTATAAACAGGTTCCAAATCTCGAATCTCGAATTATGCAATTCGATCAGTTCGTCCAGTTTTTCCCTACTGAGGGGATCAAAATCGTCCTCGTTCTCTTCCTCGCTTTCCTGATTGGATTGGAGCGCGAAGAGCATAAGTCCGTCGATTCGCATTATTCCTTTGGCGGCGTGCGCACTTTCCCCTTGATTGCGTTGATCGGATACTCTGTTGCCTTGTTAGCCGGCCGGCAACAGCTTTTCCCTGAAATTCTGGGATTCCTGGTGGTGGGCGGATTCCTCATGCTTTCCTATTGGCATAAGGTCAACACCATACATTCCGGGGAAATGCCTGGGGTAACATCCGAACTTTCCGGACTGGTCACATATCTGGTGGGATCCCTTGTTTACCACGACTATTTCTGGATCGCAACCACACTCACAGTAGCCAGCATGCTCCTGTTGGAGTTGAAGGAGGTGCTGGAGGGACTGACCCGGCGCGTTGCACCCCACGAAATTCTGACATTTACCAAATTCCTTCTGTTAACCGCGGTAATCCTGCCGGTCTTGCCAAACCAGCCCTTCGGCCCCTTTCTGATTAATCCATTTAAAACCTGGCTTGTGGTCGTGGCAGTAAGCACTGTTTCTTATGGCAGCTACCTTCTTTTGCAGGTCACAAAAGGAAGCGGCATTCAGCTGTCGGCAATTCTCGGCGGCATTTATTCATCAACCGTCACTACCGTCGCATTGGCAAAACGATCCACCAGAGAAAACCATCCCCATTTGTTCTCAGGCTCAACTCTTCTGGCTTCAGCATTCATGTACCTGCGACTGACCATTCTTATCGCGATATTCAACTGGCATCTGCTGAAATTGCTCTTCGCACCCTTTGTCGCGTTGGCAGTCGCCGCTGCCGTTACAGGATTTCTGTGGTCGCGCCGGCCTGACGGCTCTTCAGAAGAAGTGCATCGTCAATTCGAGCACGAAAATCCGCTGGAAATGCGCGCGGCCTTTTTCTTCGCCGGAGTTTTTGTCCTGATCCTGGTAGTTACGAAACTGGTTTTGTCTTATATGGGAACCAGGGGCGCTTACGTTCTCGGAGCGGTCATCGGGTTTGCGGATGTGGATCCTTTTATTATGAGCATGACACAGGCGACAGGCCTGACTGCGCAGCTGAACGTCAGTGCCGGCGCGATCGTACTGGCCACGGCCAGCAACAATCTGGCAAAAGGGATCTACGCCTATTCGTTCGGCAGCCGCAGCGCCGGCCGGCAAAGCTTGTTTCTGCTGGTAATGCTAACCCTCGCCGGATTGCTTCCGCTGCTTTGGCTTTAAAAGATAACCAACTCCTCGGATTCCACGGATTAAGGGAAATAACCCATGCGATTCGAAAAAAGCATGGACACCCATGAAAAGCATGGGAAAGTAAAAAAACATGGAAAAACCTGGACACCCAGAGCGCCGGGATAAACCGGCATGAAGTAGAGAATGAAAGAGTCTTACAGGAAAGGAGTAGCGAACCATCCTGACCTCGAGCTTTGCATGGCCACCCTATTTTGCCTGTTCGCTGTTGTTTTAGTCGTTACTGATCCCGCGAAATAGGGTGGCGTCCCCGATTTCATTGACTGTATTGGGATCTGACCTCAACTGCGAACAGATTTGTGGAATCTGCGAAATCTGTGGTTACTGGTCGGAAAGCTGAACGGGAATGGTGAGGTTTACCCCTTTTCGGTTGACTTGAAGAAACACCCGGGGCCCCCAGTTGTGCGTCTGCATGAACGTAGTGAAGCTCAGCGCATCCGTAATCGGCTGACCGTCAATTGATTCAATTACATCTCCGAGAAGAACTCCGGACAGTGCGGCGGGCGACTTCTGTTGAACGCCAATTACAAGCACTCCCCTCTGGACAGGTGTTTGTAGAGCCTGGGCAAGCTCGGTATCCAGAAGAATAGTATCCACTCCGATCAGCAGCTTTTGATTCCGGGGCGGCGATTCCTGAGTCATGGCAGGGACCGGAAATCCTAATGCTTCGTCCAAGTTGAATGACAACCTGTCTCGATTCAGCTGCTGTCGGCGGGTTCCGATTAAAGCGGAAATCGTCATGGGATTCCCTTGCCGGATGATTTCGAGGTTAGCCTTCGACCCTACCGGGGATTTTTCGACAAGCTGGATGTATTGGTTGCTGTCTGCAATTCGTTTGCCGTTGTATTTAAGCAGACGGTCACCCGGGACTAGCCCGGCAATTTGGGCCGGACTGTCTGGTTCGACATCCTGAACAAACACTCCACCAGTCCCCCCAGCCAAATCGGAATCCAGGACCCACAGTCCAAGCCAGCCCGTATAGATGCTTCCGCCTTTGTGAATAATTTTGTCTGCAGATGCGAGAAGTTCAGAAATGGGGTAGACAACATTGCGTACTCCCATCGGATCCTGTCCGGCGATAAACCCGAGGACACGGTGGTCCGATGTCAGAATCGGCTGTCCTATATCGGGAAACGGATGATCGACGGTAATGATGAAATCTTCCGGGTCGGGTGTTTCCGGTGCCGCGCCAACGGAAACAATTTGTGCTTGCCGGTATTGGGATGATTCAACAGAAAGCGGCGCCATAACGGTCGATCCATCCTTCACCTTGCACCCACCGCAGGTTGGGGTCTCTTTCAGCTTCCCTCCGACAATTCTTATGACGGTGGCTCCATTCCTCTGGTCAATGCCCACCAGCTTGCCTTTCCACTTTTGCCCTTGCTTCGATACCTCGATGGCCGAGTCGTTTTGGACATCTAGCCACCGCATGCCGAGGAATGTCAGGACGTGCCCCTGTGGATCGAGGACAATTCCAGTCGCTGAACGATGTATGATTAGCGTTGGACTGTAGTCTGGGATTAGTTTGCCGTTGATCTCAACGGTATCCTTCGCGCCACGGAATCTGGTTACAATCTTCACAAGCACCAGGCCGGATTCCGATTCCGGTGGATGGGAATTCTGAAATCCAAATCCTATCGGGAAGAAAAGAAAACGATGAGCCATGGCAGCCGGCGCGCCGGAAAGCAATAAACAAAAAGTCAAAATGCGGGCAAGATGAACTGAGCTCATTTTGGATCTGCCGGCCATGGTGGATTTAATGACTTACGTTACGGATAAAATATTGCTGAGACCTCTGACCACCGCGGGAACGTGATTTGTCGGGCAGCCTGAAACTCACAGGGCGGTTGTCCGGTCCGATCATCTGCAATTCCACATAGTCCGAATCCTCTGGTTCCTGTTCAAAGATCTGCTCTTGTTCCGAGCTGGAATCTTGATTCGT
>JBEKKY010000275.1:0-5445 GCA_050010475.1 Acidobacteriota bacterium
GACCATCTCTCCCAACCTGCGGGAGCCGATAGGGTTTGCAAGCGCACGCAAAATTGCATCTTCTTCTGTTTTTCCAGAAGAAGGGATGTCCTTGAGGATTATGCCGAGCAGGTTCTCTTCCGGAACCGTCACGTCCACATAACCGTTTCCCAATTTCATCTTGAGTGTTGTCATCGATGGCTCCAGATTTGGGGCTGCGTGCGAAAGGTTCCGTGTATCAAAGTAATCCTGAGATCCAATAAACTATTCTAACAGGGATTTTACACTGGAATCCGATTGCTAGCAATTCGCCATAGCGTAAGGTAATAAAACTCAGCCGAGCTACAAATGAATGCAATCATTGGGCTTGAGGAAACTGCGGAACCTCCTCCTCTCCTCTGCGAAGATCGGCACTCTCTATCTGGATTGTGCCCTTTGTATCGATTCTCCAGGCCACGGGCCACGATGTGTTGGTAGAGCCCAAATTTTGATTTGTTCTCTTTTGGGATTGAGTGCTAGCATCGCGACGATTCAAATACGGAACTCATTTTTAAGGAAAACGCTATGGAGACAATAAAGGATCTGCAAGCGAAACTGCCATCAATGCATAATTGGCGAACTACGGACACGGACGAGATCGCGAAACGGCGCTACCGCGCTCAAACTGAATCGCTGCGGGTTCGAAACCTGGACCCACGCTTTCCAGTTTATTCCAATTTCGCCGTAAAGTCAGAAAGCGGGCTGACCTATTCGGTTGAGATCCGCAGCGTATCGCAACGGCGGTTTTCGTGCAATTGTGTCGATTTTCGCATCAACGCCCTCGGCACCTGTAAACACATCGAAGCCACTCTCCTTTACCTGGAGGCGCGTCATCGCCGGCTCTTCCGTCTCGCTCAGAACAATGGTGAGGGACGCATGGACGTGGTGCCCGATTTCTCATGCGAAAAGCTGCGGATTGAAGGGCTTCCGGGAAAACTTCCACGGGCGCTGGCGGGCATGGTTGATCGCCAGGGCATCATCCGCGTCGACGATCCTGAAGAGGCTTTGACGGCGCTGCAGAAGGCCGGCATATCCTCGTTGCGTATTTCGCAGGAAGTAGCTTCATGGCTCGAAGCGCGCCATCGCGCGCAGGAACGGAGGCAGGCGGTTCGGGAGTACGAAAGGAAAGTGCAGTCCGGGGAATGGCAGGCACAGGAAACGCTGGTGCCGCTCTATCCTTATCAGCGCGAAGGCATGCTGCATCTTGCCTTCAATGAAAGAGCCCTGTTGGCCGATGAAATGGGGCTGGGCAAGACCATACAGGCGATTGCCGCGTGCGCGCTGCTGCATCGGCTGGGCAAAGCAGAACGCGCGCTGGTTGTTGCTCCCGCTTCTTTGAAGACGGAATGGGAAGACCAGATCCAGCGTTTCACCGATCTGCCCTACCAATTGATTTACGGTCAGCGCGGAAAGCGTTTGCGTTTGTACACTTCCGCTCCTTTTTTTACCATTGTCAATTATGAACAGATGCTGGCAGATGCGCTTGACGTGAACAAGCAGCTTCAGCCGGATATAATCATTCTGGACGAAGCGCAGCGAATCAAAAATTGGAACACCAAGACGGCCCAGGCAATCAAGCGCCTGCAGAGCCGTTATGCCTTCGTACTCACGGGCACCCCGATAGAAAACCGCATCGACGACATTCATTCGCTGATGTCATTCCTGGACCCGTCTGTCCTCGGACCGCTCTTTCGCTTCAACCGCGAGTTTTACCATTTAGACGAGCGCGGGCGTCCGGTCGGCTACCGCAATTTGGAACAGCTCCACGGGCGCATCAAACCTTTCCTGCTGCGCCGTCGCAAGGCTGAAGTCGAAGCAGAACTGCCGGACCGTACCGATCAGCGATACTTTGTGCCGCTCAGTCCGGAGCAGGAAAGCAGCTACGCCGGCCACGAGGCTGAGGTGGCGCGCCTCGTGAGTATCGCAAAGAAACGTCCCCTGACCCAGCAGGAATCGGAAAAACTGCAGCGCGAATTGGCTATGATGCGCATGATCTGCGACACAAACTACATCCTCGATCCTGAGGACCGGACCTGCCCTAAGCTGGCGGAACTTGAGAAGATCCTGGAGGAATGCCGCAACAACGGAGATGTGAAAGTTCTCGTCTTTTCGGAATGGGCTCGCATGCTGGAACTCGTGAAGGGATTGTGCGAGCGGCTGCATATCGGATACGCATTGCACACCGGCTCCGTACCGCAGCGGCGCCGCCGGGCTGAAATCCAGTTATTCAAGAATGATCCCAATTGCCGAGTGTTCCTCAGCACCGATTCGGGCAGCACCGGTCTGAACCTGCAGAACGCGAGCGTGGTGGTGAACTGCGATCTACCCTGGAATCCCGCGCGCCTCGAACAGCGGATTGCGCGCGCCTGGCGTAAACACCAGACAAAACCGGTAACAGTGATCCACCTTGTCTCCCAAAACACAATCGAGCAGCGGATGCTTGAGACCCTCTCTATCAAGCAGGCTCTTGCCGACGGCATCCTGGATTTGCGCGGCGACCTGAACGCCATTCGTTTCCGCGGCGGAAAGCAGGCCTTCATTGCCCGGCTGGAACAGTTGATCTCGCCCACACCCAAGGCTGCAGTTCCGGCTCCCAAAAAGAAGGTTTTGCCCGTGGATCGCGCGCTGGGGTTCAGTCAAATTGCCCGTAAAATCGTTGGGCCTGCCTGCCTCCGCTGCGAAGAGCGTTATCCTGCCGAGGGGCCGCACTCGGTGATAGTGATTGTGGTGGACCGCGATGCGCCCCTGTGCCAGGAAAAGCTGCTGGCGCCCTTCGAGGAATTTTTTGGCAGGGAGGTTTCGGATCCTTTGGCGCCGGTAACGCTCGAAGTGATCGATCGCTCTGCCGACGAAGCCATGACGCGCCTTGTCGCAGCCGGGCTGATTTCGCTGAACACTCGTGCCGTTCGCGAACTCGATGCATCAAGTGGAGCTGCAGGGTCAGAGCCTACAGAAGCCGAACGCCAAATAGCTCAGGAGCACCGGCGGCAGGCAAACCGTAAACTGAAAATGGCGGCCTTGCTCGGGGGCGGTGGACTGCTGGAGGAAGAGCGGGAAGCTCTGCTTCAGGCTGGCCTATGGCTGGGCAAAGCGCTCGGAGTAGAAAATCGCGTCGCCGAACCCGGCTCGCTAGAAGATGCCTTGCGCCCTCCGCATGCGTTATTCTGGGGCAGCAGCCTGCCGATTGTCCGGGCCTACGCGACAGATCCGTCTTCAGCGGCTGCTCCGGCAGCCGCCGCGCTACGGGCTTTGGCCGGGCAGCCATAGGTCGCCATTTGTAAATCTTGTGCCCTTAATTCAAAGTCCATTGGAGAAGCCCGCCTTGGATTACAATCTACCAGGAGGGTGATGTGAGGAACAAGCAACCTCGGGAGTTGCGGGAAAGGGTTGAGCGGGCTGCAAATGCTGTTTTGGAAGCGGGCGTGTGGGACGTTCCGCTGCAGGGCAGGACCTGGAGGAGCAGGCGCTCGAGTTGGCTGTTGGCGCCTGGGTGCGGCACCGGAGGACAGATTATGATGAGATTCTCGGCAGCGGCTGCGAACGCTTCGAAGCGCGCGAAATGGTGCGGCATAAAATCCGGGAGGTGTTGGACCGCTGGAAAGGCGAGTAAAGCGCCTTCACTTACTTGTACACCTCCGCCAAGCCGTCGCGCCGCATGGTATCTGGATTTTCGACAAATGTTCAAGATCGCGGATGGACTTTGGCAACATCCGTAATAAGCTGTGGGATGCTCTCGATATTCTTTGCGACCAGATAATGCCAGCGGCCATAGGAATCCTCTGCATTCACTGCGGCAACCCATCGCTCGGCCGCCGCCCGTTTCAGTTGCTCAAGTTGGTCATAGCCTTTCGTCTCGAAGATTATGTGCACCTGTGTGCTGGATTTGAGACGGATAAGAAAGTCGGGGACGTAATCATGCATCTGCCCATTGTAGAGATAGGGGATAGCAAAGCCTAGCCCGGCATTTTTTGCAAAAGCCGCAACATCGGGATGCTTGTCGAGGTAATATGCCGCCGATTGCTCCCACTTCCTTGTATCCAAAACAACGTAATTAACATGGCAATGAAGCACTTCCCGAACCTCTCGGGTGGTCCAGAAATCAACATCGGCGGTTGATCCGGATCCGCGACTGCTTTCATATCTGGGCACCTCCGGCGCCTCGCCCTTGGACGTGTCCGGAGCAATTGCCTCTACCAGCCGTTCCACAAGCCAGCCGTAATAGGGGGCGAGAAAAACATCCTTCTTATCCGCAGGCGGCAGCACATGAACTTTCTCATCTATATATTTCCGGACTACCGCTGACAACTGAGGGAATAGGGCATGAGTAGGAATTTCGCATTTTCCTCGAAGAACATATTCCTGCACAAGAGTTCGAGCAAGGTCAAATATGAGTTCCTGCATACGGCGTTTTGAGCGAAACTCAGCCAACGTGACGTCTACCGTTCGGCCGGGGCCGTACAATGATAATTTGCCTTGATCGCTTACACTCAATCCCTTGACTTCCACCTCCGGCGGAAATCGGCCGGGCTCAAGAAATAGGGGAGGAACAGTATTCCAATTCACTGTGATGCGATTGCGAATCTGCTGTGTGTATCCTTCAACTCGGGGAAAACGAATCTCAAATTCCGATTTCGCAGGCATGCTGTGAACGTGATAACGCTTTGCCTGCGGCGCCGGAGCGGCTTGTTTGTTCGCTTTGAAAGGAATTACTTCAAAAGGAACGCCAAAAACCTTTGCCACTTCCTCGGCAAACTTGCCGTCTTCGGACGGTTCATAATCGGTGCGGCGCAGTCCTCTTCCTACCACTTGTTCGCACAGTAGCTGCGACATGAATGGGCGTAATCCGATGATGTGTGTGACGGTACTGCAATCCCAACCCTCGGTAAGCATTCCAACACTGACGATGCAGCGCACATCGCGCCCGGGCGGATGGAGCGGGCGCTTTAATTTTTTGGCCAGCTCTTCGAAATCTCCCGGATAAACCGGTCGTCCCTGGCGATCGGCAGGCCAGGCAATCTTTCCCACCGTGTCCAATGTGAATCGCATCCAGCGGGATTCGTCGCTTCGGGCCTCTCCTGTATCTGTTTCATGCACAACTTTTGAATCAACACGAATAGTATTAATTTCGCCCTTACGGTTACGGAAACCCTCGATCTTAGCCGGAGGGATGCCGGCGGGCGATTTATCCTCCGCCAGCCATTCATAGATTACCCTCGCGATTTGAGTATTCTTGCAGACGAGTATGAAAACAGGAGGTCGCGGATCCGATCCTGCCTTTGCGCGCTCCTCGCGCTCCTTCTCCCATAGTCCCGCCAGCATGGCAATCGGATGGTGCGCATACTTTAAGATAGCTTCGGGTTTGGGACTGGCTTTTTTCCCGCCCCTCTCAGCGGGCGTCAATTGGGGAAGAATCCAGTGCCATATATT
>JBEKKY010000276.1:0-10645 GCA_050010475.1 Acidobacteriota bacterium
TTATTTGATCGGTGAAGGCTAGAAGGTTAAGACTTTCCAACCTTGTTTCAGGATATCGGTCAAAGGCCTCCCCATATATTTCACTTCGATTCCCAGTTTGCGCAATTCATCGCTAACCCAAAATGACTTTCTCATCGACCTCTCCTTCCAGAGCATTCGCATTGCAGGTAACTCTTCAACATACTCGCTGATCTTTCATTCAGTCAATTCGAGTCTATGACATAGTTCCGAAATATATTGCTTGAGGATTTAAGTTTTTGACAATCGGTGAAATCCGTAGCGTTTTTTTGTTGAGCGGCGGTACCTGTCACAAAATAGCTTAACGCCAGCGTTTCATTTTCGGCCAGACATCGGCGAGTGTGCCGAATCTCGGCCCCCGACAGATGAAGATCGGGAGCTGGCTCTCAAGCGCATAGGGATTAGGCGTTGAGTCGCCAACATATTCAACCTTTTGGAAAAACCGGCTGAGTTGCTCACGATTATCATCAAGCACGATCATGCAGTTGCCCGAGTAGCCGCGCGGGCCCCAGATCCACCAAGTCTGATGTCCACTGAGTGCAGGCGGAAGCCCATACTGGCGGCCGAGAAAGTCAATCGCTCCGGCCTGGCCATAGTCCTGCGCGAAAATTCCGCAATCACTGCGATCGGCCTCGGGAATTTGATTCCACACCGCGGCGGTTTTTGCGACGATCTCATTCCATCCGAACTGATCCGCATAGTGTTGGGGCAAAGCGACGCGTTCGTGACTGTGTTCGCTGCGGGGCACCTTGATGGGTAGCCAGTTCATATATGAAACGAACTTGTCGATGGGAAGGAGCGGCATAGCTAAAGGAGCGAAAGTGGCGCCGACAATCAAAGAGAGCGCCACGAGCCCGGGTTTCAGCCAGCGTTGACGAATGCGATCGATGGCATCGTCGATTACAACGCAGCCGGCGCACAGATAAACCGGATAGATCGGAGCAAGGTAGTAATTCTTGCCCTTGAGAACGACAAATGCGGTGAAGCTGACGAGGTAGGTCCATCCCAGGAAACGATAGGATTTAAAACGCGGCAAAAAAAGCAAGCTGATTACGCCTGCAATCCAGAAGAACGCTGACGCCGGACCGACAAGCAGCAGCTGCTGCGAAAAGTATTGCCAGGGCGAGAGCACAACATCGCGGCCGGCAGCCCTGATATTATGCGTCAACTGCGCAAACGGCCAATCATAATGGATGTTCCAGAGCAGGTTTGGCAGGATGATGAAGAATGCAGCGATTCCGCCAAGCCACATCCACTTGTTGAGCAACAATCGGCGTTGCGGCGTGAGGAGCAGCCCGAAGACGACTGCAAAGCCGAGCACTGCAATCGAATACTTTTCCTCCAGACCGATGCCGGCCACAATTCCGAACCAAAGCCAATAGCGGGAGGCGTCGCGCTTTACGGCCAGCATGGCAAAGTAGACACAACCCATCCAGAGCAGCACTTCGAGATCGCAGTTGCTGGTCAGCAGACTTCCTCCGGACAAGTATATAGGCCCGATCAGAACCGCCAGGGCGCTGAGCGCGACCGCAAAGCGTTTGCCGCCCAACTCGCGTGCAATCCTCCCTGTCAGGACAATGAGTGCCGCGCTGGACAGCGCCGGAATGAGCCGGACGCTGCGGAGCGAATTCCCGAAAACAGCCAGGCAGATCCGGCTGAGGATCGGCAGCAATGGAGGCTGATCGACATAACCCCAAGCCGGATGACGGCCACAGATGATGTAGTCGAATTCGTCGCGAAAGTATCCATAGCGATTGTTGAAGATCAGATGCAAAACGAAACCGGCAAGAGCAATGCTCAGGACAACAGACATTGAATGCATCGTCGACCGTTGTTCCAACGGTTTGCTCGCAGTCATATTGTTTCTAGAGTACTCCTGCCGCAGACGCGTCTTCCAATCTTTTAGATATTTTTCCCTGCGGCGTTTCAGGGGCAACGATTCCCGGTTCAAATCGCCAGGTTGTGTCTGCGACTGAAAGTCGCCTGAAGAACGCGGGCGTCCTCATCGCATGCGGCCAACAGTTTCCTGCATTGCCTAAACACTCGGGCGGTCAGTTCGCTTACTCCGGCATGGAAAGACGATAAACACCTTCGGTGCCTGTGCCTAGATAAATGACAGAGGCATGATTTGGGTCCTGCATCAGGGTTCGAACCGGAGAACCGAATTGGGGATCTTCAATTTTTATCCAATGACCGCCGCCGTCTTCGCTCAGCAGGACGCCGCCGAAAGTATTGTCGCCTGCGAGAATTCGCCTTCCGGCTGAATCCAGAAAAATAATTGATGAAATGTCCACATTCAGGAGGGCATCCTCAACCCGCTTCCAGGTATTACCATTGTCTTGCGACCGATAAAGACCGCTACTGGTTCCCGCAAAAAGCAGATTTCCATCCTCAGGGCCGGAGACGAGGCACTCGACAGTCGTGTGATCGGGTATTCCTTGAGACGAGACCTGCCACGTCGATCCGGAATCACTGGATCGAAGAACACCCAAATGAGTGCCCGCAAATATCAACCCGGAATTGCCTCGGGAAGGGAGGATAGAAAAAACCCGCGGGATGAAACTGTAGCGCGGTGGCTTCTCAAACCGCAGTTCTTTCAGGCTTGCGCGATAGATTCCATCGTTGGTGCCGGCAAAAACACGTTCTCCGCTGCCGTCGACTGCCAAGTCATAAACCGTGAGGTTGCTTATAGGGCCCGGCAGTCTGATCCATCCGGTTGAAGGATTTTGTTGAAGGAACGCCCCGTATGCAGTCCCAGCTAGAAGTCCAAGATTTCCAGGCAGCACCGAAAACGAGAACATTCCCGCTCCCGGCACTGCACGGGCATCCAATTTAACCCAATCATCGACCGGGCTATCGTATAGATAAAATCCCCCCAGCTTTCCTTCAAACATTTCACCGACAACGAGTCTGCCGGATTTTTCAGGATCCGGCAGAATTCGCGTGATCGACCGATTTACAAACCCGGTGTTAGATTTGGTCCAGGTATGCCCGCCATCTCCGCTGCGCAAAACTCCATGCAATTCGGTGCCAGCCAGGATGACATTGCTGTCCGCCGGATCGACCTGGATTGCGTTGATGGTCAGATCATTGGTGGTGACCCGCTCCCAGGTCTGGCCCGAATTCCGGCTTAAGAAAAGTCCCTCTGTAGTTCCCGCATACACACGCTCGGATTTGTTGGGATCGAGAACAACGACTTGCGCGCGCACCAGATAACTTTTGGGAAAAACTCTCAAACGGGTCCACGATGTCCCGTTATCGGCCGACCAATAGAGGCCGGTGCAGGCGCTCGCAAAAATCACCTTGGGGTCGCGCTCGTCAATGCGGATGGAAAACACGTCCGAATCGGAAATCATCCCGCGATCGATCAGCTCCCAAGTCCTGCCAAAATCCCGCGAACGATAGCCGAGATGCCAGGTTCCGACAAAAAGAATGTTGGGATCTTTGGGATTAATTGCGACCGACTCCGACTGTCGAAAGGCATCGATCTTTTGGCCGCGATGAAGCCAGCTCTTCCCTCCATCTGCGGAAACAAACACCCCGCATCCCGTGCCTGCGATCATGTGATCCGGATGGCCGCTGCTGATGGCAAAGCCCCTGACCGCCACGTTGGCATCGGGCAGGATTACCTGATTCCACGTCCGCCCGCCATCTTTTGACTCAAACAGGCCGCCTCCGTCCGAGCGAAGATCCCATCCTCCAACATATAAGTGATCTGCGTTGATAGGATCCTGGACGATGGAGTCAATTGCAAACTGGCGACGCTTGATGCCCGGATAGAGCAATTTCCAGGAGGCTCCGCCATCATTTGACTTGAAGAGCTGGCCGTCATTGGTGCCAAGATAAACTACTGAACTGTTCCCGGCGCTGATAAGCAGCGAGCGAACGGTGCCGCCATAGGGGCCAATCCGCTCGAATCGCCTCTCCTGTCTAGGACCTCCAAAGAGAAGAATCCCTGCGCCCAGGGCCGATAAAGTCAACAGGAAGCAAACGCTGCGAAGACCGATAGAATTGCAGAATCTGAATTCTTTGCGATTGTTCAATTTAGACAAACTAGTTGCCGTGAACGATCCGAAGAATGAGGTGGGAACCAGATTTGTCTGGTTCCCACCTTTGTGACCTCAAGTCCTGTCTGCGGGTTAAGGAATTGCCAGAATGGATAACCTTTGCTTTACTTCCCCACACAGGACATCAGTAAACGCTCAGAAGGATCTCCGCACGACGATTCTCTTTGCGTCCGGCCTCGGTTTTGCTATCTCCGACTTTGCTGACACCGCCATCCGTTGCAGTAAGCCGCGAAGCCTCGATTCCTTTACCGGCAAGATAATTGACTACCGCCTGAGCGCGCTTCAATCCCAGGTTTTTGACCCTTGCCTCGCGTTTGGATCCATCCGTAAAGCCTGCGATGGAAGCGCGCAGGTGTGAATCGTTCTTCATCTGGGTGGCCGTGTTGTCCAGAATGGCCTTGGCTACATTGTTGACCCGGTCTCGTCTTTCTGGAAAACCTGAAATATCAATTTTTTGTCCCACGTTCACCGTGGATGTACAGGAAGCCTTGCCGCCCCGGCCATTTTCGACTGTAGCGGTTACCAGGTATGAGCCGGCGTTCAGTCCTGCGGCATCAAAGGTAGCAGATTGGCCGGTCCCGCTTACTTTGCCGGTGGTAGAACTCCAGCTGATCGACGGGGTGGCTCTCTCGGCCTTGGCCTGAACATTGAGTTGGACAGTACTGCCCGAGTCAACACTGACGGTCGGATTCAGGCAGCTTATGGTCGGCGGCGGGATGGGAATCTCGCGAACCGTCACATTGCTGGAGCATGATGCTGTAAACTTACCCGTATTTACCGTCGCTGCGATCGTGTAATTGCCCGGCTGTCGGCCTGCAGCACCGAAAATGAATTCAGAGGAAGCCGCCGCCTGATTTTGCCCGTTGACAGTCCATGAATAAGTCAGCGGAGAGCCGTCTGGGCTGTTTCCCTTTGCATCAACCGCGGTGCTTTCACCCACCTGAATTGAATTCGACGCTACGGAGCATGCCACGGTTGGAGGCAAATATTTCTTCTCCACCGTCACATTGGTCGAACAAGTGGCGCTCTTCTTGTGTTTGTCAGCAATTTTGAGGGTAATCGAATATTTTCCCGGATTCACGCCTGTGGAATCAAACGTAGCTGTGTCCTGCGCGCCGGTCACTTTACCCCCGCTTGAGGACCAATCATAGGTAATCTTGTCCTTCTTGGGAGCTACGACATCGGACTTTGCGTTGGCCTTCTCACCCTGCGTTATTTGCTCCGGAGAAACTGAGCAGCTTACCGTAAGGGGACGCTTATGGCATCCGGATATCACGACTGCCATAATGGCAACGGCAACAAAACCTGCAGATCTCTGTTTCATAGTTTACCGCCTCCAAAGTACTCGTTCCCAAAACCTAGCCCTTCCCCAAAAAACCGAAACACATCTTCCTACCGGCTTTGTTGAGTTACCGCGACACACTTTAAATTTTTCTGATCGCGGATAAGCAGTTTGCCGTCAACCAGTGCTATGGGAGCCCAGTTTTCACCTTGGTCCAGCAGCTCGGCACTGGCCAGCGGCTTGAAACCGGACGGGTCAGGCTGGATAAGATACAACATCTTGTTGCCGTCAGTACTCAGCAGCAGACCGTCGACGAGGATTGCACCGCCCTTATTGAAAGACGGATCGTCACCTGTTTTCCATTTGATCTGGCCGTCCATACTCATACACACCAATCCATCGCTTCGCTCGTTGATCGTGTACTGGGCATAAAAATGGTCTTTATACAGAATCGGCGGCTGTGTGTGGGCGCCGAAGTTGACGTTTTTGAATAGTTCTGTAACTCCGTAACTGCCGTCTGATTTCTTTTCAACCTTTATCATGGCTGCGCCTGCGCTATATCCGCCCGTGATGAGTACTCGTCCTTCGCCAGCATCGACTGCATGCGGAACGGGAATTCCGCACTGCCAGTTGCCGTACGTCCACAAAACTTTTCCACTGAGCGGGTCGAGGCCATTTACGCTGCCGCCGCTGGCGCTGCGGCCAAATCCCACACCGGCCATGATCATAACCAGGTGGTCTTCTTTGCCGACTTTCACTATGGATGGGCTGACATATCCAACACCGCCGGACAGAACAGGTGATTTCCACTTAAGTTCACCTGTCAGTTTGTCATATGCGACCACAGTCGTCTGGGATGTTTGCGGGGCCACAATAAGCAAATTGCCGTAAATCAGCGGATTCTGAGTTATTGCCCACCTGGGCAACTGACCGCCACCAAAATCCTTCCAGATATTTTTATTCCAGACGGGTTTATGCGTGCTTGTGTTGATGCAATACAGGTCTCCCTGCTGTCCACAGGAATAGACATTGTTACCATCCACAGCGGGAGTGCTGCGCGAGCCGGGGTGATCGACCCTACCCGGAGCATCATAGGCGAAGTTCCAGAGTTCCTTGCCGTTGGAAAGGTCCAAACATCTCAGATTGTCCCCGACTTTGTCGTCTCTATCGAGTAGATAAACCTTGCCGCCACTGACGGCCGGGCCGCCAAAGCCAATGCCAACAGGGGTTGTCCAGAGGACCTTGGGGCCTTCCTTTGGCCAGCTTCGCAATATGCCCTTCTCCGTGGACGTGCTGTCTCTTTTGGATCCAAAATATTGCGGCCAATCCGCAGCAAAGGCGCAGGCAACGGACAGGGTGATGATTATCGTTATAAGTTTTATCCTAGCTTTCATTGGTACAGCTCCTTTCTATTGAAGCATAATGATGTCGGCGCTTTCAGATTTCTCACATGGGACTACAGCTTTCCGGGCGCCAATCTCCGTCACTTGTCGGATCCGGCAGCATTCACAGCAACGGCATATAACTGGGAGCGCGTCATGATGTATAGCACCCCGTTGGCAGGAACGGGCGTGCTGTAGACGGAGTCTCCCATGTCAATCATATTGATTTTCTTCATCTCCGTGCCAGCCCTGAGGACGGCAACATCTCCGTCCGCATCGCCGAGGTAGATCTTGCCGTCAGCCACCAGCGAAGAACCCCAGACCGGGGAATTTATGTCAAAAGTCCAATAGGGCTTTCCGGTCGCGGCATCCAGGCAGTGCAAAATTCCTTTGAAATCGGAGATATAAACCAAACCATCGGCGACCGCCGCTGTTGAAATGGACCGGTTGATTTTGTCGTACTGCCAGACTTTGCCGGATTCGGTGATATCGCCCCGTTGAGCGGGATCGATACAATAAGTGTGTCCGACTCCGTTGCCGCTGTCGGGATCCTGCCCCACACTCATAAACACTTTGCCCCCGCTGAATACGGGCGTAGAAACGCCGTAGTTGCGAGTTTTGGGCCACACAGCGTTTTGGGGGTTCAAATCGAATCGCCAGAGCTTTTCTCCGGTTCGGGCGTTGAAACCGTAAATCCAGCCGTCACCGCCTGCGAAAAACGCCTGCTGAGTTCCATCTACCAAACCGAGAGCCGGGGAGGACCACTGGCCGTGCAGAATGCCATCACCTGGAGAATTGTCCTGCCACACAACCTTGCCGGTGTATTTGTTCACGGCGATAAAACTGGGAGCTTTCGGCGCAGGGATTTTTTCGTCACTGCGGCCGTTGGAGGTTTCGAGGAAGACCAGATCCTCCCAAATGACGGGTGAGGAATTGGCCATGTTGCGCTGGTATATGCCCAATTCCTTCATCATATCGAGCTTCCAGATGATGTCGGCGTCGGTCGGCCCTTTATAGACTTCATCCTGGAAAGGACCGTCATTTTTGCCGTCCATGAATCCTTCCGTGTCCAGGCAAATCAGCTCTCCGCGGTTGCTCACATAATAAAGCCTCTTCCCTTCCACGATCGGGGACGAGCAGACGCCCTGCTCGGGGAAGTCGTTTTCTGATCCGGACTCCAGCTTATCCGTCACGGCCTGCCAGAGAAATTTGCCGTCGGACTCCCGGAAGCACATAAGCACACCCCTGTCGCCTTCGATTTCAGGGTTCTTGGGATTGCCGTTGTTGGTGCCGAGGAAAATCTTCCCATCGGCCACTACCGGATTTCCATACGAGGTCGAACCGATCTGCACCTTCCACTTTATGTTTTTCCCGTTTTTGACATCCCAGAACTCCGGGAGGTTCTTCATGACAGAAATCAAGTTGCGTTGCGGCGTGCCGCCCCACATTGGCCAGTCTTGAGAGACCAGCGGCAACGCGGCGATGCCGGAAAGCAGGAGAAAGAACAAATTTCCTCTGAAGCGCATCCGCTTGCTCCGTATCATCCAACTTTTGAGAATAGATCCTTCGCAATCGCGATGGCGCTCATTGCGTTGGGCCACCCTGAATAAAACGCCAGATGAGTAATGACTTCGACCAATTCATCTTTCGTAACGCCATTTTCCAGCGCCTTTTCGAGGTGAAACCGCAACTGCTCCAAGCGATTCAAGGCAACCAGCGCACTCACCGTCACCAGGCTACGATCGCGTTTGGAAAGGCCCGGTCGTTCCCAGACATCGCCATACAGCACGTTGTCCGTTAATTCAACCAGCTTGGGTGCGAAGTCGCCGATCATCTTCTGAGCTGCGGAGGGTTCTTTGCTCATTGTTATTGTTCCTCGATATGCCTCCAGGCGTGATGCGCGGCGTGCAAATCCGGATAACAGACCCCGCAATACAGATTTGGACCTGGAAATCCTCTGCCCGGGGAGTGCGCCGTTGAGCCGTAAGCGGACCCGGCTCCGAAGTTGCGCTCCGGACCGCGAATGCCTTTGAGGGAAATGTTCCCGCCTTTACTTCTGTATTGCTCATTTTGTTCCCCAAACTTCGATATCAGTATACTTGGGACCGTCGCCACATTCACTAGCCAAACGCGCCAGAATGAACAGCCATGCGGTTCTGAATAGGTACTCGGGGAACGGGGAAAACGGGGACACCCACTTTTTCCGGGGGAAACGGGGACACCCACTTTTTTCGGGGAAAATTGAAAGGAAAGAAACGGGGACACCCATTTTTTCTCGTTTTTGTGCGTGCGAAATGAAACCAGTCGGAAGCCGATGTGGAATCTGGACCCAGGGCTGGAGCCGTCTTCAAGCCATGCCGCTGGATTGAGACGATTAGGGAACAAATCGTATTAAGGGCGGACGGCAGAATGCAGAAACAAGTGCTGCAGGAGGTAATTGATGAAACTAGAAGATTCCATCTGGCTCAGAGGACGGAATGACGGTGCATAGAGGATTAGGCTGATCTCGGCAGGGAGGGTGCGAAAGCGGCTCGAGCTGCTGCAAGCCCTGTCAGCCATCTCCTGCCGAGTTGATCCGCAAAATTGCGCAGATTGGCCAATAGCCCGGCGGCGAGACGGAATTTGTATCCGAAGCAGGAGATGGTTTCTATCCAAGCGTCGGGATTAGCACCGATCCGCAGAAGAATGGGCGCAAGATCGGGATCGATGGCACACGGCTTGTCCGAACGTGTCAAGCGTCCCGATTTGTCCACCAGATCGAAATACTCCGCTGGAGTCATCTGCAGAATTCCGCGGGTTTGGAAATCGGGTGCAATGGGGCAAAGCCAGGAGGCTGTATGGGCTGCGGCGTCCGGGGAGTCGGCCATGGGAGAAGCGGGTTTGGAAATCGGGCTTGATATTTCGCCTGTATCTGCCGGCATGGGCATTTCGTTACTGAAGGAGATGGAGCGGATGTTTTGCGCTGCCTTTGTGGGGACAGGCATGGACTCTTTGTGCCAAGCACGGATGCGTTCCTGGATGCTGGTGAAGTCGCTTTCCTCTGGGGTTGCTGCCGTGCCAGCACGGATGGGATTCAGATCCACATAAACCATGCAGGCGGCTATGGCTGCATGATCAAGTAGCGCCTGGCATTTGAACCTCGATTCCCAGAACCGTCCTTTAACCGCATCTTCTTTATTAGCAGCCCGGGCGATGAATTCATTAAGCTTGGCCATAAACCAGCTCAGGCTGCACAATCGTCTGCGCAGCTGAGCGACACGTTCAGGACAATGCTCCAGGGTGCAGATTTCTTCCTCGACCGGCAGCATCGGGACTCCATTCCGTTGGCGATGTCTAGGGAAGAGGGTTAGCCAGCGGACAGCGACCTCACGATCGGACCAACCGGCAGCGATGTCTGGGCGAGTGCGGAGAACGGTGTGATAGTGATTATCCATAACGGCGTAAGCGCAGACATCGATAGCAAAAATGGCGGCAAGATATCGTAATCTGTCAACCAGCCAAGCTTTGCGGTGGGAGAAGTCGCGGCGAGTGAGCGGGTCGAATCCATATAGGAAAGCGCGGCGGACGCACCGGCTGAAGCAGTGATATACACCTTCTTGTCCCTCCTGGACATATCGGCTGCGCGGCAAAGCCATGGTTCGCCTCCTTCGATATTTCAAATGGCGGACTCATGGAAAGTGTCAAGAAAAAGATACAGAATAGTGGGTGTCCAGATTTTCCAGATTTTATCTCGGGATTTATCAACAAGAATTCCTAAATGAGCAGACAATTTGAGGCAAATGCGCGTATCAGACAAGAGTCCTGGCCCATAAAATAGAAGTATAGGAACAATCAATTTCGAACAATAAAAGAATAGTCATTTTGGAAGTACGGCGATCCTGCTCTCCAGAAGCAAG
>JBEKKY010000277.1:0-5409 GCA_050010475.1 Acidobacteriota bacterium
GGCTGCTCTTCGAAATCCAGGCGTACAAAAAACAAGGGCTTCAGTTTAGCAACCGAAGCCCTTTGTCTAGTCTAGCAGCAGGTCGATGCGGATTTTGGGGCGGGAGCAGTTTTGATTAAAAACCGCCTATAGAGAAGTGCTTTGGCTCACGCTCCTTTGAAATTTCCGTGGGGAGGCTCCGGGGCATCCGGTACCTCTGTACAACCCGAGTGCCGAGAAGCATTCCCCACATTTTGATCCGGTCAGCCAGGGTATTTTCTCCGGACCTGTTTCCTGTCATTACCACTCTCACTCTCACAAGAACTCTTTGTTACTCAGTTCTTGTTCTTCTATAAGAATTAGACAAAGAAAAGTCAGTTTGCGGAGGTATCAAAAACTACCTATTTATTGGTGGGCAAAGCTGCCTATCGGGTTGTTTGTCGCTATTGTTCATTTTGAGGCAGGTGGGAATGACTTTTCCAGAATCGGAGAAATTACCAATGAACCTGGATTTTGGAATCGCGCGGGCGGCTGGAGAAATCCGGTTTGTTCACAGGAGATTCGAAACGATGTTCGACCAGAGTTTTGAGGGATTAGCAATGGGTGCCGATTCCATCTTGCCCAACATCCCAGAAGGGTACACGACGAAAGGGCCGGACCTTGGCGCCTGCAAATTGGCAAGGAATTGCTGCGCTATCGGCCGCGGCCCGGAGAATGCGAATTCTCCCTTGCATCAGGGAATGGAAGCAGTTCTATGCACAGCCCTCAGTGTTTTGCCAGCGACATGGACACAATTTCTTCATCATTTCGTGCGAAGATGCAGCGGTCCGCATAAGCCGGATGGGACCAGTTCACGGCTCCCAGTTCGCGCCGGTTTCCAGAATTCGTGGTGGGTTTGATGAGCTGGGTCCGGCTAATTTCCTGATAGCCCTTCGGGGATAGCTTCGCAATGATCAACTCGCCCCGGTCATTATTTATGAAATAGCGATCTCCCTGGCGGACGATGAGGCCCGAAGCCCAGCGGGCTTTCTCCTTCGTCACTTCCATTGTCTCCCAGACACGCTCCCCGGTTTTTAGGTCGAGACACCGAAACTGTCCATAGCTGCATATTCCATAGATATAGTCACCGTCTATGACGGGAGTGTTGATTACGGCGTGGAGGCCGTCGGTATTGATTTCGCTGTCGCTCTTGCCCTTCCAGAGAACCCGCGCTGCTTCCCCCGTGATGTCAAGGAGCATCGAGCCGTTGTAAAAGGAAGAAACCAGCAGGTGCGTGCCGCTGAGCACCGGCGTGGCCAAGGTCATGCCCATGTTGATCCGAAACGGCTGTTGCCAGTAAACCTTTCCTGTCAGCGGGTCGAGTGAAACCACTGCAGACGGATGCCATATAATTAACTGGCGGATGCCTCCCACCTCGAAGATAACCGGTTGGCAGTAACCCTGTTCGGAATCCGATGGCAGCGCACGCCAGATTTCTTTGCCGGTCATCTTGTCGAACGCCATTACTTTTGCATCCGGTTGCCCGCCGACGATGGCAATCAAGCGGTCTCGATCGACCAAAGGAGCACTCGTAATGCCCCATGTGGGCATCTGCATTCCGTAATCTTTTGCATAATCTTTTTGCCAGATCACATCACCCGTTCGAGTGCTGAGACAGATCAGCGTGCCGGTAGCTCCGACGATGTAAACTCGGTCGACGTCCACTGTCGGAGTGGCACGTGGCCCGACAGGGTAGCTGATCTTCCCGTAATTGACTTCCCATGCGCGGGTCCAGAGAATCTTTCCCGACTTCTCATCCAGACATAATGCCCGTTCCGTTCCCTTCAAGCCTGCAGTGGCCTCAAAATCGGTCACGAAAACGCGACCTGCAGCCACGGCCGGTCCCGCGAACCCGGCGTGTATTGGGGTGCGCCATAATACTGTCAACCCCTTCTCTGAAAACTCGTCCAGAATGCCGGACTCATTCCAAATCCCGATTCTGCCTTTGCCGCGCCACTCAGGCCAATCCTCTGAAAAAGCCGGAATGAAAATGCACATCGCCAAAATCAGGATTTGTCCCGCTCGTTTAATCCATTTCATTAATCGCACCCATTTATTTCTCCGGTCCTCGACGAGGCGAAAGAGGGATTCAAAGCAACGTAAACAACCACGGATTTTCACCAATTCGTGTGAATCGGTGTAGATTTGCGGCTAAATCCGGCTGATAATAACGGGGCCTGGCCAAGACTTCCCAACTCTCGGCAGGCTTTTCGGGGATCACAATAGGCTTGCCGGTACGGTTCATGCTCAACGTCGCTATACTGACCATCGCCCGATCTATAAAACCTCCTCAAAAGCTGGACTTGGGATTGGAGGCTCAGGAGGCAGCATTCTTGCGCAGGTTGCATTGAAACGCAATACTCGAAATGAAGGGAGATGCATCCAGCAATTCCGGGCGGTTCCCCCAAAAAGGACGGATCAGGTTTGATATTCATTCCCGAAGTTGCCATCCAATGGATTGAAATCTTCGCGTGCAAGCGAGGGGAATAAATGCAGAAGGCCAAACTGTTTATCGCAACACCTTGTTATGACGGCAATGTGAGTTCCAGATACGTCATGTCGCTGCTCTCACTGCAGCGCGTGCTGATTCAGCGTCGAATCGGCCACGATGTATGCCTGCATAGCGATAGCTTAATCACCCGTGCACGAAATAGCATTGTCGAGCGTTTTCTGCGCCAGCCTGTATACAGTCATCTTATGTTTATTGATGCCGACATTTCTTTTGATCCGGCCACAGTTTTGCGCTATCTCGCTTTCGACAAGGATGTGATCGCGGGGATTTATCCGCTCAAAGAATTAAACGTTCGCGAGCTCCGGCGATTGCCGATTGATGACGATCGCGCGGCGGAAGCCGCCTCCTATAACTATTCATCGAAGATCCGCATGGGCGAAAACGACATTAGTCAAGACGGTTTCGCCCTGGTCGATTATGCTGCGGGCGGATTCATGATGGTTAAAAGGCAGGCGCTGGAAGCGATGGTTGCACATTACCCTGAGCTTCAGTATCGAGACGATTGCACCGGAGACAATACAAAGGTGTCATACGCCTTGTTCGACACGATGGTCTATGACGGTCGTTTCCTTCCGGAGGATTACAGCTTTTGCAGGCGTTGGAGGGATATGGGCGGTGAAATCTGGGGCGATGCTGTGAGCCGGTTCGATCATGTCGGCAAATTCGTCTATTCCGGTCATGTTGCAGCTGTGGCATTGAAAACGTTGCGGCGCAAGTAGAATAGCCGTTCAATCCTACTTGGGCAGTTGTAACGCCTTTCTTTCCTCTTTGGCTTCAACATTGAAGAGTTTGAAATCGGAATATCGGTGCTGATTGCGCAGGACGCGGCCCCTCCAGTCCACCGTAACCTCCACTTCCTGGGGAAGCCACAGGTTTGTGTTTCCTCCGTTGAATACGACCTGCTGGAATTGAATTTCGGTCGTCTGCTTTTGCAGTCGAACGTTGGGAAGAGGATTGAGGAGAGCAGTGTGAAGACGAAGGATGTGAAAAGAGTTGGAATCTATCCATGCAACTCCCTGGGTAAGGATCAGAGCGCTGCCGCCGTCAGTGACAAAGCGCGTAACCATTTTGGCGGTCTGAGGCTTTTGTGCAAAGGCGACCACATGTGTTTCATGGTTATCGAGTATTTGCTTGCCAAGGTATCGGAATTCAGCGCCACTTCGATTGAGGGGATGAAAAACTGATGAAGCAGAAGCGAATCCCGAAGTGAGCATGAGCCCCTGGTGCAATCCAGTCAGTTCGGAGTCCCGTTCCTCCGCGGTTGATCGGTGCTCCTCAATGCCCAAGCCAGGCCTCTCGGCATCAGCCAGCAGCAGGTAATGAAATTCCTGGTCGCGCGAAACTTTCGCTTTTCCGTCCTTCCCCAGGCGCTCCTGGTGCACCTTCTCCAGAGAAACGGTATTTTGAAAGTTCTTGAAGAAAGCGTCCACGTTTTCGCCAGTCTTTTGGAGCACCTGCTCCAGCATGCTTTGGTCCGTGGCCGCCTCCAAACCCTGCAGGCCGGGCAGCGCTTTGATCAGTTCTTCCAGTGATTGAACGATTACCGACTTGACCTGATCGTGTGAGAGCAGAGCTTGGCGAACCTGAACGTCGCTGGACAATGCCCGCGCGGCAGGTGGAAGTTCTTTGACTTCGCGGCCTGCAGTGTAACGGTCCATTTCGCGCGCCGCCTCATCCACGTCGCCAAGTTCCAACAGGGCGCGTACGCGCAAAAGCCGGGCATCGTCACCTGCCCCAGCCCGCAGAGCTTTTTCCAGGTACTGGTCTGCCGCTTCCCAGTTCTTCTGCGCAATGAGCGTTCGTCCCAGTTCCTGAAGTGCAAGCACATTTTTGGGATCGGCTTCCAGGGCGTGCACGTAGGATCCGGCTGCCTGGTTGATGTGCCCCTGCCATGATCTAAGTACGCCCATCACCAAGGCTGGTTCGGGACGTCTAGTGGGATTGGCGTCGTTGGTTTTTAACGCCTGATCAAGTTGCTGATCGGCGCTGCTCCAGCTTCCTGCAGTAATCAGGGCCAGGCTCAGGAGCACGCGGCATTCAACACAATTCGGCGCGTGTCCCAGCGAGTTCTTGAGCAAGGGGATAGCTGCAACCGCATTATTCCGATCGATCAACTCCTCGCATCCGCGCGCAAACTCCTGGCGCACCGGTTCTTCAGTGATGTTTGCTCCTGCATCATCTCTGAGGCGCGGACCGACGCTCCGTGTCAATGTGGTTATGGAGAGCTGGTCCGGATTTTCTTTGGGCTCGCGCAGGACAATATAGACCGGGCTGCTTTTTTCGTTATAGCCGAGATCTACGATCTCTTGTCCCCCGACAAAACCTGTTTTGCTGGCGACAAACGTTGCGTGCAAGCGAGGGAACCGGGCATAGTCAAGTTTTATCTCGGTTTGAAACTCTCCCTGAAGATTGGTTGTCATCGATTGGCGGATTTCAGCCTTGGCGCCAATATCCATTTGGACGGCGACATCATCGAGCGGTTCTCCCCGCGTCGTCAATACACGACCGACGATCCGCCATGTAATTGAATCCGGTGGAGGCTGCCCGGCTCCATTTGCGCCCGCGTCCGAACTCGCTCCGTTTTGCGCCCCACTGGGCAGCGCGCTAAGAATGACGATCATGCCTAGAAGGCAGCATCTCCAGTATCGGTCCATCCTACAGTCCTCGCTTTCTGGCAAACTCCAGTATTACTAGTATCATAAAAAGGGCGCATGCGAATAAATCAAAGTTTTGTTTTTTTGAATTACCGTCATTAGATACCGCCCCTGTTTTTTCTAAATTGAAGGCTTTGTCTGCTGAATCGATGCAGATCCTAAAAGATTCGTTTCTTTGATCCGGCTAATTGCAGGTCACATCTGTATAAATGAAAGAAAAAACAA
>JBEKKY010000278.1:0-5395 GCA_050010475.1 Acidobacteriota bacterium
CAGTGCGATGGGAGAATATCCAGCCAGGCGTGCGCCGGATTGTAAAAGCCCACCTCCATGTCCACTATTAAGCTATAATCCCTTCCTTTCCGGTCTTGAGTCTTGAATGACGGAGATCAAACTTCATAAAACAGGAGAAACTGGAATGAGCAGAATCGGTTTATCTATAGCAGCCATCTCTGTCTTGTTGGCCCTGGTATTGGTCGTCCCGGGATTCGCACAAAAAAAGACCATTGCAACAAAGCCCGTGGTTGAGTTCGATACCACAATGGGCAAGATATCCGTTGAGCTGAACCCGGCTAAAGCTCCAATCACAGCCCGAAATTTCCTCGACTATGTCAATTCAGGATTCTACAACGGCACCATCGTTCACAGGGTGGATTTCGTAATCGGTCTTGGGGGCTATACGGAAACCATGATGCCGAAGTCGACCAGACCGCCCATCAAGAACGAATCCAAAAACGGAATGAAGAACCTGCGTGGAACGCTTGCAATGGCGCGCTATGACAACCCGGATAGTGCAACGTCCCAGTTCTTTATTAATCTTAAAGACAACTCACATCTGGATCCCGCCGGAGCCGGATTTGGGTATGCCGTTTTCGGCAAGGTAATTGAAGGCATGGACATAGTGGACAAGATATCTAAGGTGAAAACGGGCACCAAAGCTCCGTTCTCAAATATTCCGTTGCAGACTATCGTCGTAAAGTTGGCGAAAGTAGTTTCGAAATAAGGAATTCAGGAAAACGGGGACGCCACCCTATTTCGCATACATTTCGGTGTTCACAGCAGTTGCCTCGCGAAATAGGGAAGCGTCCCCGTTTCGACCGGTTCCGATAGCCTGTAACATTTTCTATTTTGCCCGTAAGTGATTAATGAGCATGGTAGATCTGGCAGATTCCGCCCTGATCGAAAGCACGCTCAGTGGGGAAGAATGGGCTTTTGCCGAGTTAGTGCGCCGATACCAGGCAGCGGTTTGGGGGACCGCTCACCGGATTCTCGGCAATTCTTCCGAAAAGGAAGATGCGGTCCAAGAAATTTTTTTACGAGCTTTTACCGCACTGCGCAAGTTTGACCGTAAGTTGCCGTTCGGCCCCTGGATACTTCGAATTGCCACCAACTATTGTATTGATCAGCTGCGAAGGAAAAAAGGTCGGCAGGTTCAGCTATGGTCCGAATTGACAGAGTACGACCAGGAACAACTGTTAAAGGATTTTTCTCAGGACAACGATTGGGGATCCTTCGACATGGAAACAAAGGAAAGCTATGCCAAAGCAGCACAAGCCCTGTTGGATGAATTAAACCCAAAGTACCGGGTCGCCTTTGTTTTAAGGGAAATTGAGGAAAAGGCTTATGCCGAAATTTCAAAACTCCTGGGGACCTCTGAAATCGCTGCACGGGTCCGCGTTTCGAGGGCCCGGTTTGAATTGCAAAAACGATTTCGCGCTTATCTTAAACGTCAGCAGAGAAAGGAGCGAAGATGAAATATAAGCGCGTGTGCAGCCTGATTGGCAAGTACCGTGATAAAGAACTGAACGCCGCTGAGCGGAGCGAATTTGAATCCCATTTGGCAGCCTGTGAGTATTGCCGAACAACGATGTCTCTGCTGAATAACGTCGCTTCTCTCATGAGAGCGGAAGAAGTGCAACCATTGGATATGGCCAACCGCATCGTACGGCAAGCGTTTCGGAAAGAACTCTCTTGGGACTCCGAAATCATATCCTGGCTTCGTCCGGGTCCCGCACTGGCAGCTCTCACTTTAATGCTTGTCCTCTTTTCATTCCTGTTCATGATGCTAGGTAACATGCGGGTGAGCACTTACTCTGAATATGACAAATTAATGGACGAGGCGGCGGAAACATCAGATCTTGGAGTCAGCTCTCCGCAGGTTCAAAATGGCAGCGAACTGGTCTTCTGGCTGGAGCAGGAGGGAACCCCCAGTGACTAACCGCCCGCGCGCATTAGCTGTTCTGATTTCTGTTTTTCTTTTAGGCTGCATCCTGGGAACTGCCGGATCCTACCTATGGTTGCGGAATTCCCCAAGTACCGCAAGGAGAAGCACGCGCAGTTATCTCCGAGGCTTGCCGGATCTCAATTTGACCCCCGAACAGGAAACGCAGTTTGGACAGATAGTGGGGGAAATGCGGAAACAACTCGACGATCTGAGGAAGGACCAGAGATCGAAGATCGAAGCGATTCGGAACGAGACCAATCGTAAACTGATGTCTATTCTCAACGAAGAGCAAAAAAAGAAGTTTGCATCTTTCGTCAAAGAGATGAACAATCGGAGAATACGGCCGCCGCGCGGAGGCCGAGAAATGGGACGTCGGCCCGGCAACGGCCAAAATTAAATATTTTTCTCAAGTTGCATCCAATCTCCAGACGAGTTGAACCGCCCTTGCTTTTTGAGTACCTTAACAAAAAGCGATGAGGTCAGGAGCGTTTTGAGTGACGGAGGGCGCTCCCAACGAAAGCCATTGGTGCGTGGTCCTGAACTGGGCGATTCCACTTTTCCATAAAAGCCAAATCCGGTGATTTGGCGGTTGGAAATGTTGTGACGGACCGGCGCACTGCGCTTGAGTTGGATTCTGTCCCCGAGGATTTTTCTGCATAGACTGGCTGCAACCACTTCTGGCAATTCGCCATCCGGCACAAGCTGCCACGGAAGCTCCCAATTTCCAGGAATAAAGCTGTGCTTGCCTTTGACGGAAAGGAGGATGCCTCGGTTCTGTTCCAGTACAAGAATCGCAATTCTGATCCGAGTGGGAGTTCGCTTCCTGCGGGCATTCGGAATGCTTTGTTCAATCCCAAGCCTCTTTGCTTTACAAAAGATCTTAACAGGGCACTGCAGGCATTTAGGTTTGAATGGAACACACACCAGCGCTCCCAATTCCATCATCCCCTGGTTGAAATCGGACGGTGTCCTGCTGGGGACCAGTGCTGACATTGTTTTCCAGAAATAGTTCTCAGGAATGCGGCCCCTTTTTGCAGTCAGCCGTGTCACCACGCGCCGAATATTCCCGTCAACGACCGGATACGCCTTATTGAAAGCGATGGAGCAAATCGCTCCGGCTGTATACCGCCCGATTCCGGGCAAAGAGAGAATTTCGCTAAAGTCTTCGGGAAAGGTCTTGTGTACTTCGAGGATCCGCCTGGCTGCTCTTTGGATGTTCAGCGCCCGGGTGTAGTACCCAAGGCCCGACCAGAATTCCAGAACCTGGTGGTGCGAGGCTTGAGCCAGCGATTCCAAATTCGGGAACCGCTTCAAGAAAGGATCGTAATAACGCAGAACGCTCCTCATCTGGGTTTGTTGCAGCATAATCTCAGAAATCCAGACTTTGTAAGGAGTTGGATCATTGCGCCAGGGAAGCGTTCTTCGATGTTTGCGGTACCAGTTAAGGATTTTTTGTCTGAAGAGTTCGGTTGTCTTCTCGTCCCACATTCTTTTTGGCGCCAGCAACACGGATTATCTCAAAATCTTCATTGAAACGCACTTGCAAAAAGGATACGCTTAACAAAGCAAGTTCCTACGTTGAGATTTTATGAACGTTTGAACTTAAGGAGCTGGGAAATTGCATCGAATTAAAGGAAAAAGCAAAGCAAAAAGTTTTCGGGTACGTCCTCGATGGACCAAAGAAGAAGTTGCGCTTCTGAAAAGGCTATATCGCATTCACAGCAATGCCGAAATAGCCGGGATTCTCGGACGGAAAGTATCATCAGTTGTATTCAAGGGGCACCGGCTGGGGCTGTCCAAGGGTGCCAGAAGATTAAAGGAAATGGGACGCGAAAATATTCGGCGCCGGTGGGAGCCCTCGAAACGTCGGTCCGCTCGAAAGATGCGCGCTGCCCAAATCCGATCCAAACGATGATTTAGTGCCTGGCTGCTGATTTCGCGCTTGAGCCTTTTTAGTTCTGACGGAGCTTCGCATGCAGGAACGGACTATTTGGGAAACTATCAGGCTTCAAGGAAGCGAAATTCTGGAAAAGCTGAAGCAGATCATCCACGAAGGCAACGCCCGCAGAGTGGTCATTAAGCAAGGGGAACATGTCATTGCCGAATTCCCCTTGAGCGCGGGAGTTGTGGGGACATTGGTTGCACCCGTTCTCGCGGCTGTCGGGGCCCTCGTGGCGTTGGTGAAGGATTGCTCCATCGAGGTTGAACGATCTGTGCCTGGAGCCGGATCATCACATCCTGCGGATCTCACGTCAGATAAATGAATTGCTGCCATTGCAGTTCCCATTGAACACCACTGCACTCTCTCCAAACGCACCCGAGACCGGATTCCCATTCCAGAATTGCAAGGCGCGCTTCGGCAAGTGCTAAAAAAACGCCACAGATTACATAGATTTCACGGATTAAAATCTTGAATCCGTGATAATTCATGGAATCCGTGGCGTTTTTGCTTTTCAGTATTAAGCCGGGGTTTCTGCGAGCCGGGAGGTCTTGGAACGCTTTGGCCACCAGGATTCAATCACCAGATACATTGCCGGGACAAAGAAAGAGCCATCCCGCAAGAGGGTTTTCCATGTAATCCGGTCCCCGAACCCAAAGCAACCGCAATTCGTATCGATTCCTCGATAGAGAGTGATTGACAGAAGAACGATGAAAAACATCATAAGGCCTGCGGCAGCGATCGACGACCAGCGTATTTTCAGCCCGCTTAAGAGGATCAGCCCCAGTGCAATCTCGACCCAGGGAAAATATTTGGCAATCGGGTAAATATACTGTTCAGGGACGATTTGATAGCCGGTGATCGCCACCGCAAATTGAAGCGTGGCCTTGGCTTTCACATAGCCGCTATAAATAAAGACCCCTGCGAGAAGACAACGGCATATCCAATGAATAATCCGCAACGTAGTTGTCATTTTATAATCGTGTTCAGATAGGTCTTCAGAGATACGTAACTTAAAAGGCCTACAACCTTCTGAAGCTGTTTTTGACCGGAATAGATGAAAAAAGTGGGCGTGGATTCTATTTGATTTTGCATGCCCAGCCGGATTTCCTTTTCTACCGTCGCAGTGATGCCGGGGTCCTGCATTATCTTTTTGACCTTCTCAAGATCCGCGCGAGATATCGCTTTCGATATCGATTCCTCCAATTTCCCATCTTCCCCCCACTGAGCCTGGTCCATGAATAAGGAATCATAGACCTTCAATAATTGCTGGCGGCCAAGTCGCGACACTGCTTCGGCATAGAGGGCGGCTTCACGAGAATATCGGTGAATCTGAAGAGGAAACTCGTGATAGACCACGCAGACTTTGTTCTGACTGGAATAATCAGACAAAACTCTACGCATCACGTCCAGGTAAAGCCCTCGGCAGGAGGGGCACTGGAAATCCGAAAATACTTCAATCCTGATAGGAGCGTCCGGGGCGCCTCCCAATATCTGACCGGAAG
>JBEKKY010000279.1:0-5380 GCA_050010475.1 Acidobacteriota bacterium
TCGGTAAATATCGGATGCGGCGAGCCCATTTTTTCAATGTTCTCTCCAGCCGACGGGCTACGGGAAGCATTTGGATTCAGCAAATTGCTTTCCGGACGTATCACGAGCTGTTCCGCCTCGGAAATCAATCCGTTTTGTATTTTCAACCGGAGTGCAATGGCAACAACGGAGTGTGTGTCTTCAGGTTTTTGCGCTTCCTCCCGGGCAGTGCCGATGAAAGCGACCTGTTGAGTTTCGAGATCGGGAACATAGAATTTGTATGTTCCTTTCCCGACCATGCTGGACCAAAGCCCCTCGTCGCCCAGCGGCAGCTTCACACCGTTTTCAGTAAACTTGCAGTCTTTGGCGAAGAGCTTCGGGCTCACCTCGTGGGCCAGCATCGCGTCCATGTATTGATCGACGAATTTTTCCAGGCAGGCCCGGTCGCTGCAGGCATTCGTTGTACTGCTGCTCTGAGGTGCAGGGTTCTTGCAGGCCGCAATGAGAAATATGAAAACCGAAATTAAAGCGATCACGGATCTTTTCATTCGCATGTGCTCCTCTCCCAGAAATTACGAATTACGAATGACGAATTGAAAGCAAATCATTCGTCATTCGTAATTCACTTGTTTTCACGAAATAGCGATGACGCTCGAAACATATCGTTTAACAACAATTCGTAATTCTTCATTCGTAATTCGTAATTATCTTATGCTTTGAATCTCCTCCGACATCCCCTGTTCATGCGTGCTCCATCCGGAGTTCATCCCGTAAGGGCATCGGTGGAAAACTGCTTCAATGCGTCTGATCTGGCCTTTTTCGATTTTAAACAGCTCTGCGAGCTGCCAGGTCCAATCGATCTGCACGTGATCGAAGAAACCAAAGGCAAAGACGATTCCACGTTCACGGTCCACTGCCACGAAGCGACGATCGCGGATCCGCGACACAATGCCTTTAAGATTGTTCTCAAACTGCTTCTTGCATTCTTTCGTTGCCATCATGCCGTTTTCGTAGCGCATGCAGTCATCGGTAAAGGGGTAGTAGCCTTTGCCGTCGTTCCTCTGCAGTCCTGCAAAATAATAGTTGGCGGTCTTGACCAGTTCTTCGCGGGACGGCTGTTCCGCTTCCGGAATGACTTCGGCAAATATCGGGTTCGGGGCGTCCATCTTTTCGACGGCCTCTCCGGTCGGTGGGAATTTGGATGCAGTTCCTCCCCCCAACAGGCTCGTTTCCGGCCTGATTGCGAGCTGTTCCGCCTCTGTGATCAAGCCATTTAGTATCTTCAAACGGATGGCAACGGCCACGGTTGTAGGCTGGGCAGTTTTGGCGCCCGGCGCTGTCTGGGCCCCGGGAGCGGCCCCCCCTTCCTTGACTGTTCCGATAAACGCGACCTGCTGCGTCTCGACGTCGGGAACATAAAACTTGTAGGTTCCCTTTCCAGACATGCCGTACCATAGCCCTTCTCCTCCCAACGGCAACTGGACACCGTTCTCGGTAAATCTGCAATTTTTTGCAAAAAGCTCCGGGCTCACTTTGTGAGCGAGCATTGCGTCCAGATATTGGTCGATGTATTTCTGCAGGCAGGCGCGGTCACAGGCGACCTTGGCGGCCGGTTGAGCGAAAACCGCCGGCAACAGAGCCAAAAAGACAGAAACGACGACAAAGAATCTCATCCGCATTGTAATTCCTCCTTTATGGGTACAAATGCCGCGAACATGAAACGATTTTGGATTTTGCGGGACCATCATACTCAAAAACGCCGCGGATTCCACGGATTTCACGGATGAACCTTGCCGAGAATCGGTGAAATCCGTGGAATCCGTGGCGTTTTTAAGAGTGCGGTATTACAGAATTCGAATGAGCACGTTGAGCGCGGCAATCAACAGTATTCCGGAAGCAAAACTAACCAGCACCAGTTTTCGGCCATGTTTGAGCAGTTCCCCAAAGACGGCGTGGAAGGCCAGGAACATAAATCCGCCGCCCACATGCGCCATGATTAGATCCAGCCAGAGGTTTGAAATGTGAGGTGCCATCCACAATCCTACGGCTCCGCCCATTAGAGTCGTCGCTTCCACTGCCGCTACCCAACCCAGCGCCAATCCGCGCCGCAGGCCGGACGCCAGCAACAAAGCGCACAAGGCAAGGCCTTCCGGCACCTTGTGCACGCAAATGGCTAGAATCAGAGAGGCATCGAGCCCGCCGGCCATTTCGGAGTGTTTCCCCAGCGCAAGCGCAAGTCCATCCACGGTGCTGTGCAAGCCGAGCGCAATGACCATTGCGGCCGCGATCTCACCAAACCGGTGGGTTGTCACTTCATCAAAGTGGCTCGCCGCGCATGCCGGGCAAACATGAAAGACATACCGGCTGATCAGCAGAAAAAGAAGATAGCCGGATGCGAGCGCAAGAATCATTCGCCACAGGGATACCGCAACGATCGTTTCGGGAATAATGGAAAAAACTGTGACACCCAGCAGCGTCCCGGCCGCGAAGCTGATCAGGCGACATAAGCGCTCGTGCGAAACCGCAATGATCGAGCTGCCCAAGCCTCCCAGGCAGGCAAGCGCGAACGCCGCCAAGACCCTGAATGCCACTCCCGATGTCTCCTGCACTCGCCTTAACCCTCTTTCGGCAACCTGCCGAGTGTGATCTCCTGCCGGTGCAAATGACTCTGCATTTTCTACATTCGTGGACAGTTGTCAAGTTTAACGCAAACGAGGAGCGATGATTCCAAATTCGAGATTCGAGATTCGAAATTGGTGGAATCCCGAATCTCGAATCGATTCCTACGGTCATTTTCTCTTGAGTTTTGGCGCGCTCCGAAGGAAACTCTGTTTTTGGAGTCATCAAACTTTTTAAGAAAAGGAGAATTCAATGCGCTTGACGGCACTGACTTTGATGGTGATTGCTTGTTTGTTTTTTGCAATTGCGCCCGGATTGGCCGCCGATCCACAGGCTGCAAAACCCAATATGGAGAAGCTGATGAATCCTGCCCAAATGACCGAAAAAGCACCTGAGAAGTTTCAGGCAAAATTTGAAACTTCAAAGGGCGAATTTGTTGTGGATGTGACGAGAGCCTGGTCGCCCAATGGAGCCGACCGTTTTTATAATCTGGTGAAGAATGGCGGTTATGACAATTGCCGGTTCTTCCGCGTCGTGAAGAATTTCATGGTTCAATTCGGAATCAACGGCGATCCGAAAATCAGCGCGGCCTGGCGGGCTGCAAATATCCTGGACGACAAGCCAACCGGCGAGGACAAAAAATCGAATTCGCGCGGATATATCTCTTTCGCGACGGCCGGACCCAATACGCGCACGACCCAGGTTTTTATCAATTACAAAGACAACGCCTCTCTGGATTCCCAGGGCTTCACGCCTTTCGGCGTGGTGAGCAAAGACGGGATGAAAGTTGTAGACGCCATAACCGGCGAATATGGGGAGAGCCCGGATCAAACTCAGATTCAGATGAAGGGCAATGCCTACCTACAGGCAAGTTTCCCGAATCTGGACTATATCAAGACTGCAGCAATTGTCCCTCTTGCTGCGAAGTAGAATTGATTTCTTTGAGTCTTCGAGACTTTGAGATAAACCTCCAAGTCTCGAAGACTCGGATACGGCGCTGCAAATGGACGCCTCCCCTTTTCACCTATTTATTTTTTGATGGAACTGCTTATTGCTCCGGTGAAAAGGGGAGGGTCCCCATTTTGACTATAGCTGGTGCTCTTTGCGCACAACCTTCCTCGCGCCGCAGTACCATGCGGTGCTCCAGTCTTTGGGCGGAACAATATCCTCCAGCCTTTCCAGTTGCCCGATACCTTTCAGCCGGTTGTAAATGAGCTGCCAGGCGCAGGGGCGATCGGGATCCACTTCGCACCGACTCTCCAACGAACCGCCGCACGGGCCGTTCAGCAATCGTTTCGCGCATCGTGTAACCGGGCAGATGCCGCCGAAATGGGACAGCATGCAGTCGCCGCAGCCCATACACTTTTCGGTCCAGACCGCCTGCTCTTCCAGAACCCCCAGGAACTGCGTATTGAGCCCTGCATAGACCGGCTTGCCCGGAAATCGTTCGGCAATCGCCTGCACGCCGGCGCCGCATCCAAATGAGACGATCGCCTCGACCTTGCTCGCAGGCTCGGCGAGGTCTTTGATGAATTCATTGTCACACTGGCGCTCGATCGTCATTTGAACGATCTCCACGGGGTTGCGTTCGATCTTGCGCGCCATCCGGATTGCATAGGTGGCAATGCTCACCTCGCGCTCGCCCCCGGCCAGACACACGGTCACACAAGTGCCGCAGCCCACAAACAGTACTTTCTTATGGCCGGAAATAATGCCCTTGAGTTCCGTAATCGATTTTTGCGATGCGACAATCATAGACTCCCTGCACTTTCACTCTGTTGGGATAACTTGAGCGGATTCGGGCCCAAAGCTTTGGCCTTTTCCACTATTTCTAATATTTCCTGCACAAACTCTGAAGCCATCGAATCGGAAAGATTCACCATTTTGAGGCGCCCGCCTCCGAGCCCGATCTCATCGAGAATGGCGCAAACGCGGTCCGCACGTCTGCGCGCCCGCAGGTTCCCTTCCACAAAATGACAGCCGCCCTCGAGGCAGCCGACAACCAGAATCCCGTCGGCTCCTTTTTCGAAAGCCCCCAGAATGTGCTCCGTTTCGATCTTTCCAGTGCACGGCGTATGGATGATCCGTACTCCGGCGGGGTATTGCATACGGTTGGACCCGGCCAAAGCCGCAGCCGAATAGGCGCAGTAATCGCAGCAGAACGCGATGATTTCCGGCTCCCAGCGGGAGTCCGCGGAAATCTTCGGCTCGTCCGGGCCTTCCATATTCCGCCTGTGATTCAGCTGTTTCATCTCTACCCTCCGCCGGCAAACATCTCATCGAGAACCGCCATAATGGTCCGGCTTTCCTGATGCTGCAGCGCAATGGCTTTTGCCGGGCAAGCCGCCACGCAGCTTCCGCAGCCCATGCATTTGGCGCCCTGAATCTCGGATTTGCCGAGTACATTGATTATGGGCGCGCCGTAGGGACAGACCTTCACACAGGTAGCGCAAGCCACGCACTCTGCCGGGTTGACGTACGACACCTGACCGGCGACCTCCAGTTTGGATTTGGAGAGAACCCTCGAAGCGCGTCCCGCTGCAGCCTGGGCTTGCGCAATTGTCTCATCCATCAACCGGGGCGAATGCGCCAGTCCGCACAAGAACTCCCCTTCGTTGGCAAGATCGACGGGACGAAGCTTTGGATGCGCTTCCAGGAAATATCCATCGGGCGTCAGCGCGCTGCGGAGCACTGCGGAGAGCGCCGGATTGCCTTCAGCCGGGGAGATGCCCGTCGAAAGGACCAGCAAGTCCGGTTTGAGAAGCAGATCACCATCAGCCGT
>JBEKKY010000280.1:0-6850 GCA_050010475.1 Acidobacteriota bacterium
CTCGCGAGTTGACGCGTACATGGCTGCGATAGAGTCGCTGGAAAGATACTCGGCTGCGCCGCCGGAACCCGTGCTGGCCAGGATCGAAGCCAAACCTGCACGCGCGCCCTTGAATGAGATGGTCAGTTCGTTTTCTTCGATCCCGCCGGGCTTTCGTTGCTCAAAGAAAAGGTGCTTCGCCTGCTGTGCATTGATGAATGCATTTTGCGCGTTCAGAAGGAGGGATTCCATGTCAATCCCGAGCAGCCATGCTGCGCCATCCTGATAGCGGGCGGCGATTTCGCCGGCGAATGAAGAACCGGCACCCTGGCCCATGCGATCCTCCAGCCACTGCAGATTCGCAGGGGAATTGGAAGCTGCGAACAGTGCATCGGTCAGCTGGTAACTGGAAGCCCCGTTCATTTGCAGTCCCAGTCCATTCAGGGCGGCCGCCAGGTCTGATCGCTTCCCCTGCCGCACCTCGGCCAGCATGATTGGAATTCCCTGCATTGTATCGCGGTTCATACAAATGCCATAAACGACCTCGTCTCCAAGCAGCGGCGCAACCGCCTGGACTCGGCCGATCAGCTTTCTCAATTCCTGGCCGGCGCTCGAATTCCACCACTGATTGAAAGCAGGATTCTCTGACGATTGCTGCTCCGCCAATGCAACGGCCTGGTCGATCGTGCCGCTGAGGTTCGGAACCGCGCCATAAAGAACAGTGTTGGCGGGTATATATGGGAGCAGGCTGGATTGGGTGGGCAGCGTAGGAGACGGCAAGCCTGCAATCTGCTTTTCGAGGTTCGCCAGGGAACCCAGGATGGCAATGTAGGTTTGAGCATCGGGGCTCCACGAGACGGCACCCTGAACGGAACTGGTCAGCGCAGGATTGGACGCCGCCTGTTGCCCGCGGCTCAGGACGACCTCAGTACCGGGCTGTGTGACCGCTACTGAACCTTCCACGACTGAAACGATTGTTCCGCTGAATCCGGCCGAGACGGCGAAAATGGTGCCCCTAACCGAAGCGACAGAATCGCGCGTCTCTACTCGAAGGTGGTGCCCCAGCTGCTGCTTGGCTGCGCGCACAATAATATCTCCGCGCTGCAGCCGGATGGACGGGCCTCGGACCCTGTGCACGGACAATTCGGTGCGTTCGTTTACATCCACCAGCGATCCGTCGCGGAGACGCAGCACGGCCCGTGCACCCGGTCCTGTGCGGACCACTGCATTATCACCAATTGCCGAGCCTGTTTTGAGCATTTCCCCAGGAACCAGGTACAGGCTGCCCTGGAGCGATACGACCGTGGCACGGGGGCCGCTCGGCGCCAGCAGACTGTCGATGCTGCCACGCTCCAGATAGAGCACAGCAAAGATGACGGCTGCCGCCGCTGCCCACGTCCCCCACTTCGGCCACCATGCGTCTCTCCGGGCCGGCATCGGGACCACATTCCGCTCCCCTTTCTCCTCGGCAAGCCGCACCCGGCACAGCGGACATCGCGCCAGATGATCCTCGATCAACAGCCGGCGGTTTGCGGCCAGACGCCCATCCAGGTATTCGCGAAACTGGGTCCGGAATTCAGAGCATAGATCTGTCGCCTGATTTGCCAAGTGCTGCCAAACACGTGTCCCCGCCTCTTTGAGCTGCTCCGGATCCACACTTTCGTTTTTCATTGCCTGCAAAGCCTTTTCCACATGGTCTTCCGACATTGCCGACCTCCTATTTCGCGACGAAACTTGTTAAAGCTCCATTTCAGCCTGTAAGCTTTGCCGAATACGGTGCAGCCGGACCGCGATGTTGTTCTTCTCCAGGCCGAACATTTCCGCTAATTCGCCGTTGGACATTCCCTCCAGGTGGCGCAACAGAAACAGGACGGCGTCAGCCGGATCGAGAGATGCAAGAGCACACCTCAGTCGCTCCTTTAAAAACAGGGGACTCTCTTTGGATGCAGCCGAAGCCGCCTCGTCGAGTTGAACCTCCCGATGCGAGACTCTCCTTCGAAGCAGGTCCAGTGCGGCATTGACGGCGGCCCGGCGGAAATACCGTTCCGGAGCGTACGGCAAATCCGGTCGTTCGCCCTGGTTCAGTACGCGGAGAAATACGGTTTGTAGAACATCCTCTGCATCCGCGGGATTTCCGGTAACTCGGAGCGCACTGCAATAGACGGCGGCGTAATGGCGCTCATACAAGCCGGCGAATTCCGTTGAAGGGTTCATAACCGTGGTTTGCGCGCCGAGTGAATCCCTGGCTGTTCCCATATTCGTCTCAACCCTCATGACGCGCAAGTAAGCCGATTATTACAGTAAAAACGCCACGGATTCCACGGATTATCACGGATTCAAAAAAATAATCCGTGGAATCCGTGAAATCCGTGGCGTTTTATTCTTGCTTGACAGGCATCCGGCTGGCTGCCTAGATTGGAGGGCAAAATCGGTTTGCTGTATGGGATTATTTATTTGTTTCTTCAAGGAGGATGAATGATGAAGTGGAAGAGATCTGCGGCAGTCCTTGCCGTATTGTGCCTCGGCCTGTTCTGTGGGTATCCGATGGTGAATGCCCAGACTCCGGCAAAGGCGAAGAAAGCAGCGCCGGCTGAACCAAAGATAACGGTGCTGAATCCGCTGGGCACTCCGCCCCCAATCAAACTGAAAACGATGGCGCCGCGCCTGGATACGCTGGACGGCAAGACCATCTACGTTGTCGATGACGGATTTGTTGGAGGGGATAACCTCCTGCTCGAAATGGTCGATTGGTTCAAAGCCAACTATCCCAAAACAACTCTTGTTTTCAAGAGAAAGGGCGGCGGGGGATTTGACGTTGAAGACAAACCGCTATGGGCTGAGATCCAGCAGAAGGCCAATGGCGTGATTATCGGATTAGGTCATTGAAGCCAGTGTGCGCCGGCAGTTGTCGGCCACTCAGTGAATTTCGAAACCAAAATGAAGATTCCCGCCGTGCCGATCGTCATTTCCGAGTTTTACCAGCAGGAAAGCGACAAAGCCCGAAACGAGGGTTTGCCCGGTCTGCGCATTGAATGGATTCGCGGCCCGGTATGGGGAAAAACGCGCGAGCAGTTGCGCAGGGATGTTATCAACGGCAACAGTCCAATCACAGGCAAGCCTGTGATGCAGGAGCTCGTCGACAAATTCACCAAGCCGTTGGCGGCAGAGGAAACCAAAACCGGGGAAATCAACCGGACTAAAGGTCCCGCCACTTTTACCGACACCGCAGAAAATCTGAACAAGATGTTTCTGGATAAGCGGATGACCGATTTTCTTCCGATTGTTTTACCGACGGAAGAGAGGGTCAACGATATGCTGAAGGGGACCAGTCATAACCCCGACGATAACGCCGGCAAAATGTCGCCGACTCAAACGGGAACCTATTTTGAGGACTGGACCTTCACGGTAAGAGATGTCGCTGTCAATGCGGTCATGGCCGGATGCAAACCGGAATACCTGCCGCTGCTTTTGGCGGTTGCTTCAACCGGGAAAGAAGCCATCTCGGTGTCCGATAATTCCTTTGTGGATGCGATGGTCATCAACGGACCCATCCGCGACGAAATCGGACTCAATTACGGTGTAGGCGCCATGGGACCTTATGCTCTGGCCAACACCACGATTGGACGTGCCTGGAGCCTGATTGCCATCAACCTCGGGAATTGCGGGAAGGTGGGAACGACCTACATGGGTACCGTGGGAAATCCCATGAATCTGATCAATATCGTCATCGCCGAGAATGAAAAGGAATCACCCTGGGATCCTCTTTCCGTCCGAAAGGGCTACAAAAAGAACGAAAACGTCGTCAGCCTGTTTGAAGGATGGGGCGTTCTCTCAGCCAAGAACTGGCGAGCCAACAACTGGCAAAAAGAGATGGATTTTCCCCGGATCATCAAGGACATTTTCAAAACCCAGGCACCGTTCCTGTTCGGAGCTACTGCGGTCCTCAGCCCTCCGATTGCCAGTTTCGTAAAGAATGCCGGCTATAACACGGTCGATGATTTCAAGAAGTTTCTGATGCAGCCCGAAGGAGCGGACAAGCAGCCCTACTTCCAGCCGACTGCAATGGAAATCATCGTAACCGGCGGAACAAACAACAATTACTACAGTATTGGAGGCCTGCAATACAACAAGAGCGTCCAGATCGATCCCTGGCGCTAAGAATATCGGAATTGAGATTGTGGATTAAATCCGCGACCCCAAATCCGCAAAGATGAAACGCGGATGTGCGCAGGTTGACCTTGCGTATATCCGCGTCTTTTTATTGAAATTCTGTTATCTTAGGGACGTATTTCCTAGTGTAGAAGTTTCTAACCAAAATGCACGGAGGAGTGAGGCATGAAATTGCGCGTAGCAGTGATTGCAATTTTGTGCGTAGGCCTTTGTTGTTGCCTGATGAGCGCGGGCAATCAGGTCTATGCGCAAGCAAAGAAGGCTGCACCGGCTAAAATTACGGTGCTCAACCCGATGGGGACGCCGCCGCCGATCCAGGCGAAGGCGATGGCCGCTCGTCTGGATACGCTGGACGGCAAGACCATCTATTTTGTGAATACAGGCTACATCGGAACCGATCGCCTAATGGCAGAAATGATGGATTGGTTCAAGAAGAACTATCCCAAAACCAACCTCGTTCTTAGAAGCGGGAGCATGACCAGCATCACTCCGGCCTTGCAGACGGAGATTGCTGAAAAAGCGGACGCCGCGATTGTTGGACTGGGGCATTGAAGTGTCTGCGCTCCGGGGGCAGTTGCCATCTCGATAAAAATAGAATCAGAAGCGAAAAAACCTTCAATCCCTCTCATCATATACGATTTTGCCAAACAGGAAGCTGAGGTAGCCTTCAACAAAGGCATGCCTGGCCTCCGAATTCAGTATTTCCGCGGCCCGGTTTGGGGCAAAACGAATGAACAGATCAGGAAGATGATTGTTGAAGGCAACAATCCGATTACCGGAAGACCGGTTGTGCAGGAACTGGTGGAAAAACTCACCAAACCCCTGACTGCCGAAGAAAAGAAAGTCGGTGAATTAAAACCGAATATGGGGCCGGCTACTTATACCGGCACTCCCGATGAACTCCAGAAGTTATTTCTGGAAAAACGATATACCGATTTCATGCCGGTAATCCTGCCGACTGAAGAAAATGTCGCGGAGATGCTAAAAGGCACAAGCCACGCTCCCGATGAGGTGCTCGGCAAAATGAATCCTCAATCTGAGGCCGGTGAGACCTGGACTTACACGGTAAAGACTGCAGCCATCAATGCGGTCATGGCGGGCGCCAAACCGGAATATTTCCCGGTCATCCTTGCAATAGGTGCATCCGGACAGGAAGGCATTAGTGTTTCCGACAACGGCTTCATGTCGGGCGCCGTAATCAATGGTCCCATCCGCGATGAAATCAAGCTCGCCTACGAGATTGGCGCCGTGGGACCCTTTGCGCAGGCCAATACGACTATCGGAAGAGCCTGGAACCTGCTGTCCATTAATGGTGCAAACTGCGGAAAAATCGGGACGACCTACATGGGCACAGTTGGCAACCCCATGAACGCGATCAACGTCATCATTGCCGAGAATGAACGGGATTCTCCATTCAAGCCATTGTCCGCGAGGCGCGGCTTTAAAGAGGGCGAGAATGTTGTCACCCTATTCAGAGGATGGGGTATTCTTTCCGCGGCAAACTGGAAAGTCGATGCCTGGCACAACGACATGAATTATCCTCAGATCATCAAAGACATTTGCGACCAGCAAGGTAACATGTACGGGTGCATTGCAGTCCTGAATCCGACCATTGCCAATTTCGTGAAAGACGCCGGGTATGATACGGCGGAGAAATTCACGGAATTTGTGAGACAGCCGGGAACTGCCCCGGCGTCCGACGCACTGAACCGGATCTATCAGATTGCCGGTGAAATTGTAAGACCGGCCGGGAATGCGCCCGCCGCGGCGGCCCCTGCTGGCCCTGCCGCTGGAGCGCCTCCTGCTGGCGCCCGCGCTGGAGGTCCCGGAGGTCCTGGAGGTCCTGGAGCTCCAGGAGGACGTGGCGGTGGTCGAGGTGGCGGCATGGGCGGCATGGGTGGTGGCATTAACTTTACCGTCGTTGTTACGGGTGCATCCAACAACAACTACTGGATGATGGGCGGTATGGTGCCTTCGCGCTCAATCCAGATCGATCCCTGGCGGTAATTAAATCTGCAGAGAGCAATTGGCAGTGGGCAGTTCAGCCCACTGCCAATCCCAAAATGCAAAAAGGGGATGCTCACTAGTTCCAAACAAGTAAGCATCCCCTTTTTCCTTTTGAAATTCTTGTGCTTTAGGTACGTATTCTCTTGCGTAGAAGTTTCTAACCAAAAAAGCACGGAGGAGTCAGGCATGAAATTGCGCGTAGCAGTGATTGCAATTTTGTGCATAGGCCTTGTTTGCAGCGTTTCAATGGTCTATGCGCAGGGAAAGAAGGCGGCGCCGGCGGCCACTAAAACGGTGGCTATGCCGAAAATTACGGTGCTCAATCCAATGGGCACGCCGCCGCCCATAACATTGAAGCCCATGGTGGAACCGCCGGCTACGCTGGACGGCAAGACCATCTACTTTGTGAATACGGGCTATCTCGGTACCGATCGCCTTATGGCTGTAATGCAGGATTGGTTCAAGGCCAACTACCCCAATGCCAAGCTCGAATATCGGGTAAGCAGGGGCAGCATGACCAACGTCGATAAAGAATTGTGGGCAGAGATGGGTGAAAAAGCAGATGCCGTGGTCATCGGGCTGGGGCATTGAAGCGTCTGTGCGCCAGGGGCGGTTCGCCTCTCTATTGACATCGAATCCACAATAAAGAAACCGGCAGTGCCTCTCATCATATACGATTTCGAAAAACAGGAAA
>JBEKKY010000281.1:0-5365 GCA_050010475.1 Acidobacteriota bacterium
CTGGATTTCGGTCCCTGGGAACAAATCTTTTATGGCGAGTTCGACGGCAGGCGCAAGAAGCGCATCCTGATCAAGATCATCGGCGAATGAATCGATCCTGTGCAAAACAAATCGGTATCCGTATCGATTTTTTCGACGCCGATTCCGCCCCCGATTTATATCGGGGGCAAGCCCCAGCGAGCCGGATCAACGTCATTCAAGCTCCGAATGATCTGGTGAGCTTGGCTATACGCACTGTCTTCCATGTGCGGATCGGGCACCGCGACCGTGTACATCCCGGCTGCCCGCGCCGCATCGATCCCGGCCGGTGAGTCTTCGAAAACAAGACACTGCGAAGGAGGCGCCTGCATCCTCTCCGCCGTTATGAGAAAGATGTCGGGATGCGGTTTCCCGCGTTTAATCTCCGGATCGTCTCCGGTTATGATGCATTCAAAAATCCGAAACCATTCTTTATGTTTTGTGATCTTTAACTCGAAATTATACCGGTCCGAACTCGTTGCCACGGCCTGAAACAGTCCCGCGCAATGCAAATGCATTGTCAGCCGGACTGCTCCAGGCAGAGGCTCCGCTTGAGGAAACAACTCTGCCAGGAGGTGCTTGCGCGCTTCGAGATATTCCGGAACGGACATGGGCAGCTGCAGCATGCCGATCAATACGTTTGCCGAATCTTCCGCGCGCAACCCGATCATCTTCGATTTCACGGTCCAATCAAAGACCTTGCCGTATCGAGCCGCGATGATTTCGTGTGCTTTGGTATAGAAGGGTTCGGTGTCGAGCAACAGTCCGTCGTTGTCGTAAATGATATGTGTGATTACAGGCGCCATAGAAGATCCTTGAAAGAAATGTATCAGAGCCGGTCAGGCTAGAATGATTCCCACCAGAATGTCATAAATTGCGTGCGACGCGGCGGTCACGCCGAAACCGCGGGTTACGTACAAGACCGAAAAGTACAGACCGCCGAGCGCTCTCTGAACGAAACTTCCGATTGAGAACGCATCTCCGCCCGGGCCGATGTAATGAAATAACGAAAACAGCAGTGCTCCCAGGATTGCTGCAGCTGCGGCTGCGGATCCCTTTTTCATGCGAAAAATCAGACTGAAACCCGCGATGAGTATCCCTAAAAGAAACGCCCGGAAGACGAGCTCTTCATAAACCCCTGCGCCGCAGTAAAGAATGAGATTGGAAATTCCGGACCTCCTGCCCGAAATGGCCATGCTCAGGTGTGTCGTCACCCAGCCGAACCCGAAGAGTAGGATCAGCGCAAAACAGGTGCTTTCCAGGAAGCAAAGCAACAGGGCTCCCATCCTGATCTGCCATTTTGCGCGGGCGCACAGCTGCCAGAGTACAAAGAAAGCGGCCAGCACAAGCGCGGAGGCAAACATGGAGTGAACTGAAAGGGAACTGAGGATTCGAATAATCAGTGCATCCGCTCCGTTTATGTAAGTCGTGTGGAGCAGGATCGTCCCAATGTGATAGATGCAGAGAAACGGCAAAACCAGCGCGGCAGAATAGATCGGCCGCCGGGTTTCTTTCAGATATCCCCTGAGCTTGAATTTCATAAGCTACGCATCATAGATAAAACCGGTTTCGAATTACACGACTTTCATTAAGGTTTGAGGTCCGGCGTCTTTGGGCCAGGAGCCTGTCCGAGAATTGGAAGCGACCCATTCGAATTCTCGGACAGGCTCCTGAGAATTACTGCTGCAGAGTGGCTGACAGTAACGTTGGGCAGGGGTGGGGGTGCCATGCTATGATAAAGGCAGGCTTGATGGCATTATGAGGCTAGAGAAACAAATGAAATACCCTAGTACGCCCGGCGAGGCTCTGAAGGATGCGCTTGGCCGGCCGCTGAAAGATCTCCGGATTTCCGTTACGGACCGCTGCAACTTCCGTTGCCGGTATTGCATGCCGCTGGAAAAATACGAGTGGATAGACCGGAGGGAAATCCTCACTTTTGAAGAAATTACCCGCCTGGCGCATCTGTTTGTCCATCTGGGGGTCGAAGAAATCAGGATTACCGGCGGCGAGCCGCTCCTGCGCCATGGGCTCGAAAATCTCATCGCCCAATTGTCGAATCTCAGGGGACTCCGGGACCTGTCCCTTACCACCAACGCGTCTCTTTTGAGCGAGAAAGCGGTTGCGCTGGCTCAAGCCGGGCTGAAGCGAATCAACGTGAGTCTGGACACGATCGATCCGGATAAATTTCAAATGATGACTCGCCGGAACGACCTGGCCAACGTGCTTGAAGGGCTCTTTGCCGCAACGCGCAACGGATTGGCGCCGATCAAGATCAATTCGGTGATTGAGCGCGGAATCAACGACGACGATGTTCTTCGGATGGTCGAATTTTCCAGACAACATGGTTTTTGGCTCCGGTTCATCGAATATATGGATGTGGGCAACTCCAATAACTGGGTTTCAGGAAGGATGGTTTCCAAAAAGGAGATTTTGCAGAAAATTCACGCGCAATATCCATTGGAAGAAACCGGAAGAAATGACCTGAGTGCGCCCGCCGTAAACTACCGCTTTCTCGATGGGGTGGGGAATTTGGGTGTTATTGCTTCCGTGACGGAACCGTTCTGCCGCGGCTGCACGCGAGCGCGGCTGACAGCTGACGGCAAGCTGGTGATGTGCCTGTTTGCGGATCAGAGTCACGATCTGAAAGAAATTATGAGAGCAGGCGCCAAAGACGAAGACCTTCTGACATTCATCCGCGCTGCCTGGGAATCGAGGACAAACCGTTATTCCGAGGAGAGGCTGGAGGCGATGAATTCCGGGCAATATGAGCCCGGTTCCCGCCGGAAGATGGAGATGATCAGTCTTGGCGGGTAAAAGCAAAAACGCCACGGATTCCACGGATTTCACGGATTGAAAATCAACGGCAAGACGGTTGGCGCTTACGCAAGTGCGGTGACGACCGAGGCAATGATTGAAAGCGCAGTTGCCGCAATGCAGATAATTGCCGCAATCAGATGATCCACGCGCTCAGGGCGCAAGGGATCGAGCAAACGCGCCGCCGCATATCCTCCTAAAAATCCGCCCAGGTGCGCATAGTTGTCGATGTTCGGCATCACAAATCCAAAAATAAACAGGATTACGGCATAAGTGGTGGCCTGGCTTCCTATATGACTGCTGCCGGTGCGCCGTCCATATACGACTAAAGCTCCCAACAGGCCAAAAATCGAGGCGGAAGCGCCCAGAGTAAAGGCAGCGCCTCGCAGAAAAAAGACCGGCGCCGCCCCCAATACCAGTCCTGCGCAACTGCTGAGCAGAAACCCTGTGATAGATGCGATCGTGTAAATGATAATGGTTCGAGATGCCCCGTACAGCTCTTCAACCGCAGGCGCCAGTTGTCGAATCCAAAGCAGATTGAAGACGATATGCAGCAGGTTTCCGTGCAGCCATGCGGCGCTCAGAACGGTCCACCATCTGCCGTAGGCAAATACGGGGGCGGCTCCACTCGCACCCAAAATCAGGACACTTCTGCCGCTCGGTGCGAGGATCGACATCCCATTCATTGTGATCCCGCGCGGATCCAACAGCAGGCTTGCAAGATACAGAGCGCCACAACCCCAAGTTACTATCGAAGTGAAATCCAAACGGCCCAGGCGGCGAAATACGGATGCAAACCCCCACAATCCCGGATTCTTCCGGCCACAATTCCAGCATTCGGCTTCCTGTACTCCAACCAGTTTCCCGCATGAGGGACAAATGATCGACCCTGTTCTCTGCCTGAGCATTTGTCCATTATGACTTTTGCTCGGGGAAATGGGAATAGCGTTTCGCTTTTCCCGTTGGTCGGTAAGGTTCGGAATCAGTGCTTTTATTTGTTTGTAAAGGAGCCGGCGGGACGCCGGCGCTCCCGGCCGTAGATTACTTCTTCGGATATCCTACGGACTGCCCCAAGGTAATCTTCTGATCCGGCCGAAGCTTCATTAGTTTTGCCAGCGCGGGCCTGTCGATGCTTCCCCGGACCACCGCCTGAAGCCCTTCCGAAGCACAAAAGAGATAGACATTTTGAGCCAGGAAGGAAGTGTCGGCGCCCGAATAGAATGCAATGTCTACCGGTTCCTTCAGATTTGCCCTGGCAGGATCCGCCACGTACACCAGATTCAACGCAGCATCCTTAACGTAATCGTTGGTGCCCGTACCCGCACGAATGTCCTCCGCCAATATCCTCTGCAGTTGATGCTGCTTCGGCTCATACAGGAAAAGACCGTCGCTCATCGCGACATACACATCTATTTCCTGAGCGTTTCTTGCGGACGGGGCGGTATGGTGGCCGTCCGGACGATTGATGCCCCATGCCGCCCATAGCAGGTTGGAAAGCACTGGAAGCGGAAGTTTTTGGGAGCTGAATTCACGGCCCGATCTGCGCTCTTTCAACGCCTGCATAAGGGGCATGCCCCCTTCAGTCTTGGGTGCAGGAAGCTTTATGACTTCCTGGGCGGCAGCTGAAACCAAGCAGATTAACAGAAATGCCATTAGCATGGCTGCAGAACGAATTCCTCTCATATCGAATCCTCCGAAAGACTTATATTACATCCATTGGTAATGCCAATCGTCAATCCTCAATTCGTAAATCGAAAATTCTGATATGATCCTGCCGCCAACAACCCAATGGAGGAGCGCCATGCGCCGATTCAGAAACGCCGGATTATTCTCTGCAATTCTTCTTGTGACGCCCGCCGTCATTCGGGCTCAACTCGTCCAGGAATTCAAACCACCCAGGGCCAATTGCTGTCTGGCGTCGACTGCTCAAAGCTTGGCGGATCAACTGCAGGACTGGAATCAGCTTGGGCGCTACCACGAAGACAACCTCCGTCTTCAAGCACAACCCCTGGATCCCTCTCGAGTTGTTTTCTTCGGCGACTCGATTACGGACATGTGGAAGCTCCAGCAGTATTTTCCGGACAAGCCGTATGTCAACCGTGGGATCAGCGGGCAAACCACGCCGCAGATGCTTGTGCGGATGTACGCCGACGTGGTTAATCTCCATCCGGCGGCTGTCGTGATTCTAGCGGGAACAAATGATATTGCACGCAACACCGGCCCTCAGTCGCTGGAGATGATCGAAGACAATTTCCGCGCGATCGCGGAACTTGCACAGAAGCACAACCTCGCAATCATTCTATGCTCGCTCACGCCGGTCAGCGACTACACCGCGCGCAAACAGAGCGTTCAACGGCCCCCCGCGGATATACTGCTGCTCAATGCGTGGCTGAAAAAGTATGCGGAGCAGATACATGCTGTGTACGTTGACTACTTCTCCGCACTCGTGGACAGCAGCGGCTGCTTGAAAGAAGGATATTCGATGGATGGATTGCATCCAAATGACAAAGGGTACGGCTTAATGACGCCACTG
>JBEKKY010000282.1:0-5352 GCA_050010475.1 Acidobacteriota bacterium
AGGTCGCGTGTTCGAGTCACGCCGGGCGCACCAGTAAACCATTTCCATTCAATCGTTTATAAAACTCTGGATTTTGAGGTTCGGGGAAAATCTCGTCCACTTTGTCTATTTCTTGTCTTTTTTTGCCTAAAGCTCTGGCAGGCGGCTCTTCTGTGGCCGGCATCGATGGGCTTCGCCTGACGCTCCCGGGCGCTTCGGATCTTTGAGGCCGGGCGCGGGTCTCTGAGCGCTTGGTGAAAATGTCTTTGATGCCTATATGGCTCTTTCGTTCAACGCCCTTTTTTCCTCTCGATTTGTTTAGAATTAAGCGTTGAAGCAATATCGGAATCATGTCGCCGTTGACATTTTCACAGCCGGCGAAGCTGCCGATTGCCTCGCAGCGCTGGACGGCCCCATTCCGAAACCATGACCAATTGTGAACGGCGGACGGGCACGATATTAAAATGCTATAGGCGGTTTAAATCTGCCTCGGTTGACCAACCGCCGCCTATTTCCACAACCCAAATTTTCCGTTTCTTGTTCCGACCTGTAGAAAAATCACATTCGAAATTCTAAGAAAGTTGACATATCGCCCCTCATCCGGCGCGGCGGAGAACCCGTGGAGGGAGTCCCCATGTTTGAAAAAGGGGCTTTATTTGACCTATCGTCGACGGCCGCTCGTTTGCTCGACAACTATTGACTAAGCGGACAAAGATCAATTCGTTGGTTCATTGGAGACTTAAAACCGAGAGGTCTATAATTGTCGTGACACGGGCGCCCGGCCGAGGCTATTGCAGAACCGGCAGAATAGTTTGTTTTTGGCAAATGTAACAAGAAATGGCGAATAATTCGGAGTGCGCAAGCTTGCTTGCGCTATCGGTGCAAGGCATTGAGCAATTTTTATGTGAGCGGCTTTTAAAGGCGGCAGCAAGCTGCCGCATCTCCAAAGCAAAAAGCTCAAAAATGATTTGAAAATACTGGTTCTGCAACAGCCTCGGCTGGGCGCCCCTACTTTGGAATTGCGAATTTTGCGACAGAAACTGGAAGGAAAGCGCTTATGTACAAGTTTAGACTTGCAACGGATCGCATTAAATTCATGCATCAGCTCATCCGCGACAGAGTTATCCAAACCGACGCAGAAAAAGCGCTGATCACAACCGCGGCTTCCAGAAGAAATGAGCACGTAGTTCCGATCATCAAAAGAGCGCGCGTCGCCTATGATGTCTGCTCGCAAATGACCGTTCGTGTCGAAGATTTTGAAATTATCGTCGGCAACAAAGCCAAAACTTTCCTTGGTTCCTGCGTGAATCCTGAATGGGAAGGCGAAGGCTGGATACCAGCGATGGTTGAGAGCGGGATCTGGACTCTTCGGAATGACGGGCTCTATCACAATCCTGATGGCGAGGAGTTAAAGCTGACCATCAGCCCTGAGGATGTGGAGGCGCTTCTCTCAATCCGCGACTACTGGAAAGGAAAAACCATTACTACGATTGCTGATGCATGGCAGCCGGATGGATACGATGAACTCTGCCGCCTCAATGCATGCACCAACGTGTCTGGCGCGCCTCTAATGATGATGACGGCCGGACATCTCACTCCCGGCTTTCAGAAGATCATCAACCTTGGTTACGCGGCTATCCGTAAACAAGCTCAGGACTGGGTGGATGCTCATAAGAATAACCTTATGGGCGAGGACATGAACAAATGCATGTTCTACAAGGCTGCCACCATCGTCTGTGATGCCGCTGCCATCCTGATCAAGCGCTATGGTCAAGCTTGCTTCGACAAAGCCAAGGCATGCAAGGATGAAGCTCGCAAAGTCGAGCTCATGAGAATGTGCGACAGCTTGATGTGGATCTCAGAAAAACCCTCGCGCACTTTTTGGGAGGCGTGCCAGGCAGCCATACTGTATCAGCTTTTTCTGGCTTTAGAATCCCGTTATCCGGCTTCCTCTTTCGGTCGTTTCGACCAGTACACATGGCCGTTCCTTAAAGCTGATCTTAAGGCAGGCCGCATTACCATGGATGAGGCTCAAGAGATCGTCGACGCATTCTTCCTAAAGGCCAACTGTTTTTACGGCGCCGCGCCTCCGTCAATAGCAATAATCACCGGCATTGGAAACACCTATCAGCACACCACCATCGGCGGTGTTGATCCTGATACCGGCGAAGACGCCACGAATCCTGTCACCTACATGGTCCTCGAGACAATCGGAAGACTCGGGCTCCACGATCCAACCATTTCTTTGCGCATCAACAAGAACACTCCGGATGAGCTTTGGAATTGCGCTCTCGAGACAACCAGGCGCGTCGGTGGCCTGCCTCTGTTCCAGAACGACGAAGTCATCATCCCTGGAGTCATGAAGGAGCTCGGTTTCGAACTTAGGGACGCTCGTGATTACGCCATCATCGGCTGCCAGGAGATCACCGGTTCCGGAAATGACTACCCCGCGTGTAACGGCACTTCCCCGCCGCATGCCAGCGTCCACTATGGCGTTGTCCTCAGCATGGCCATCAACAACGGTGTCAACCCATTCAACGGCGAGCAGTGCGGCATTAAGACCGGCTATCTCTATGAGATGAAATCATTGGAGGAGGTCAAGGCCGCCATCAAAGCCATAGCCACTTATGTACTCAAGGCGCAAGTGAGCATCAACAATTACACAGAGTACCTTACGATGTATCACGCCCCGCTCGTCGGACTCTCTATTTCAATGGAGGGCTGCATGGAGTCTGGCAAGGATTGCACCTGGGGTGGCTGCAAGTACAACTCTTACGGCGGCACAGCAACCGGTCTTGCGACGATCGCTGACTCCCTCACCACCATCAAGTACATGGTCTTCGATAAGAAGCTCTGCACGGCCAGACAGCTGTACGATGCAGTCATGGCTGATTGGGAGGCCTATGAGCCACTGCGGCAGCAGATCTTGAATGAGGTTCCTCATTATGGAAATGCCGATCCCTATGCCGATGAGCAGATGAAGTGGATTTGCGATACCTACTATGAGATCTGCCGCGAGTGCTATAGCACAAGAACCAGGCACTTCAAAACCGGTCTCTACAGCGCATCCGACCATGTATTCCAGGGCTATCATACATGGGCAACTCCTGACGGCCGGAAAACCGGAGAACCCATGGCAGACGCCGCCTCACCTGCACAAGGGAGAGACCGCAACGGCCCTACGGCTGTGTTCAGGTCCGCCCGCTGCTACGACCATAGCAAATTTATGGATGGCCTGGCTCTTAACATTAGAATCCATCCATCCGCGTTGAGCAGGGAGGATGGCGTCATCAAGCTGCGCGACATGACCAGGACATACCTGGATCTCGGCGGCATGGAAGTTCAATACAACATCGTAAGCTCGGAGACAATGAGAGCCGCTCAGAAGGATCCGGATTCTTACCGCAACCTCGTCGTTCGGATCGCAGGCTACTCGGCCTACTTCGTCGAACTTAATAGGGATTGCCAGAACGACATAATCAGAAGAACCGAGAACGCCATCTAATAGTCAGTTTGGTTCGTGCGCTGGCCCGGTAATAGTTGCCGTCGATTCCACCGGCAAGGATTCAAAGCCTCTTCAGCGGTTCATGCCGTGCAGGGCGGCTTTCGATTTTTTTCGCGGCTGCCTATGCCCCTCTTTCTATTTGAATAAAGGACCGGCCCAGCCATCTCCTATGCCGTACGGCAGCATGGTTCCGAATGCAAAAATGCCTCGAATCTTCCCGCTTTTTGTTTTGAACATATCGGCAAAGGGCATGGAACTTGGTGTCGTAGCATAACTAGGCTGAGTGGTTCCATCCGGCATCTTGATGTTGGCGAGTCTGCCTTACGGGACGAACAGCAATTCCTGGATTAAAAGACAAACGCCAAACTGCGCTGAAAGACCGAAGCCCGCCCGCCGGTTTGACTCCTTCGCTGAAAAACCATGATATAGCAATTGCTGGCGTGGAAAATCGCCGGACCGAATGCGCGAAGTCGGCATATTACGCCTTATCAGGCTCAGCGGAGAAACCGTGGAAGGAGTTCCCATTTTTGAAAAGGGCCTTCATTCGAGCCATAGGCTGGGACCGGGGACTGTTGGGACCCACTCATCGATGTTATAGCCCGGCGATAAAGCTCTCAGTCGAACGAGGCACCTTAAGGTGGAGTCCTGATCCGTCTGGATTTTGCCGCATTGCGATATGTCGGCCGCGCCAAAGCGGCGGCGCGCTGGCCTCGTCAAGCAGTTTTGCCGCGAAGAACCGGGGGCTCAGGGCACTGGTGATGTCCATGTGGAATTCCAGCGCAAGGCCAAGCATGAGCGGCGGTCAAGCCCTGTCTTGGGGGGAATAACCCGCTCGTGCCATTGATGGAGTCTCTCACAATCCTGGCGGAGTTGAAACAGCAAGGCTTGGCGGGTTTCGAGTTTGTGGTCAGTGATGATCATGCGGGACTGAAGAAGGCAATTACAGAAATTCTCCCGTAGGCCTGCTCTCACCATCCCGAATGCACACCGCGCAGCCGTCCGGCGATGTGTGCCCTGGCTCATGGGCTCACTCGCTCGCGAAGCTTGCCTCCAGTTTTCACACCATTTGCCTTCCTGCTCTCCCCCTTCTCCCCTTCTTTTCCCTTGTTCTCCAGAATAGAAATGCATATAGAATCATAGATCGTGGAATGGAAGATGGAGCCCGGATGCTTTCCGACAGTTGGGTACGTCAAGTTAATCTCGCGGTTCACCAAAAAGGAGGGCGTGTGAGATTTTTCCTTGACTGCTCGCACACGGGCATTCCCAAAACCATCGTTGCGATCCTGATTCCGGGAATGAGCTCCACTGCTTCATGCGCACCTTACGACTACAAAAGCGAAACCAAATGATTAAGAAAAAGGATGAACGAAGAAAGCACATACGAGTTTTGCCTGAGCATAATTATCCTATCAGCGTTGACATCAATGGTGAAAATTTTATTGAAGTTTTGAAAGCAATCGATATTAGCGAAGGCGGCGTAGGAATTTCAGTACCAAGCGAATTAAAGGGCTGCTACACCGATATGCCGGTCACCCTTGTGATTTCATTGCCGCAGCCGGTGGAATACTTATTTTCAGTCCTTGGCAAGATCAAGCACGTTGCCAATAAAAAGTTCGGAGTCATTTTTTTGAACCTCGATAAAACCAGCCTTATGAAAATCCGTCAATATATCGCCTATAGAATCAAAAGTGAATCCTGGATAATGTACCTGAAATACAAACTGAGATTGATTTTGAAAACCGCTGGTGTGCACTTTATCCTATAGCAAAGCGGAAGGAGAGCGCATGAAAAGGTTTGCTGCAGCTGGTTTGATTATCGCTTCATTTTCACTAGCCTTCGCAGAAAATTGGCCGTCCTGGCGAGGTCCG
>JBEKKY010000283.1:0-5324 GCA_050010475.1 Acidobacteriota bacterium
GAAAGTGTCAGCCAGACATTCAACTCAAGTTTGACAACAGTCTCGCCTGCCGGAACGCCTGGCGCGCGGGATTACGTGTTCAAAGAATACGCCGGCTTCATTCAGGATGATTGGCGCATCCGGCCAAATCTTACGTTAAACCTCGGCTTGCGCTATGAAATAAGCCCGGGACCGCAGGAAGGGAACGGGTATCAGGCCGTTCTGGATCAGGCCTCCAAAATAAACACTTCTGCAACGATATCCAACTTCAAGGTTCTCCAGAGCAATTCCTGGTACTCCACCGATTTTAAAGATTTCGCGCCGCGGGCCGGGTTCGCCTGGGATCCCTTTGAATCCGGAACGCTGGTCATCCGGGGTTCGTACGGCATTTACTACGACCGACTCATTGGCGCGGTTACCAATTTTCTGGATCAAAACAGCTATGGTTTCTCGCAGAACGTCGCGTTATATCCGAACAGCGCAGGAGCCGATTTGCGCATCAGTGACGGCATTCCTCTCCCGACGCAACCGTCATCGCCGCTTCTGCAACCGGCGATGACGCGTTCCTCCTCGATTGCGGTTCTGAATCCGAACCTGCGCACGCCACGCGTGGATCAGTATCATTTCACACTGGAAAAACGTCTGTTCGGAGCCTTCCTGGAGGCGGGCTATGTAGGCACACGGGGAAGAAGACTGTTCCAATATGTCAATCTGAACCAAACGAAGACCAACGGAGATTTCCTGCAGGCGTTTCAGCAATTGCAGGCTTATCGGGCGAGCGGCACACCGGTTCCGGCTTCCAATACCCTCGTCCAGCTGTTCGGCAGTCCGATCACAGCTTTGAACGCAATCGGAGGATTCGTTGTCGACACCGGACAGGCCGGGTTGGCCGCCGATACCGTAGACCGGAATTACTACGCAAATTATGCAGCCGCACAGGTCTCCAATTTTTATATCCGGAACTTTCCACAGTTCAATCAGTTCCTATACGGTTCCAGTTCAGCGGATTCCTGGTACAACGCTCTTCAGCTCGGAGTTCGCAAGAGCACGAAAAACTATGGTCTGAGGGCTTATTACACCTGGAGCAAATCGCTGGATACGATCTCATCAAACGGTGACACATTCGTAACCCCTTCCGACAGTCTGAACCCTGCATTCAACAGAGCGCCCAGCGACTTCGACCGGAGACGGGTGGTCAATACGGCCTTTAATTATGCGATTCCGTTTGGAAGAAATCCGAGCAGCGACTCCGATCGGCCCAAATGGATGGATGCTGCGTTGGGTGGATGGAACCTGGGCGTTCTGTATGTATGGGAAAGCGGCGCGAGATTCAGCGTCAGTTCCGGTTTGCAGAATCAGTATGCAGGAGTCATCGGCCTTGCAGATCTTACCGGCAGCCGGAAAATAGGGTCACTCTACCAGGATTCGGGTGGAATCATTCATTGGTTTAGTCCCCAGGAGGCAAGCCAATTCGCTTATCCCGTTGCCGGCGAGATCCCAAGTTCCGGGCGCAATACATTCGTGGGGCCTGGGTATTCCCGTCTGGATGTGGTTCTCCAGAAAAGATATCTGGTCAATGAAAATAGAAATCTCCAGCTCCGGATAGAGGCTTTCAATGTGCTGAACAGCGCGCAGTTCGCGAATCCGGATACAAATCTGTACGATCGCAATTTCGGAATCATCACCTCCACGCAAGGCAATTCAAGACAGATTCAAGTGTCATTGCGCTATCACTTCTAGGAAAGTGGTTTACGCATTCACGGGTTTACGCGTTGATGAACATAACGTGTGAACCCGTGAACGCGTAAACGCTTGAACAATGAACCCAAAGTGGATTCTGGCCTCCGCCTCTCCCCGCCGCAATGAAATCCTGAAGGGGCTTGGTCTGCAATTCCGCACGGATCCGAGCGGCGTCTGCGAACCTGCTCGACGGGCCAGGGAAACTCCCTCGGACTATGCGATACGGATTGCACACTTGAAGGCGCAGGAAACAGCCGGAAGGCATGCGTCAGGCTTGGTGATCGGCGTAGATACCATTGTTGTTCTAGGAAACGCAATCCTCGGAAAACCAGAGACAAGAGCAGAAGCTCGCTCGATGCTGAGGCGCCTCAGCGGACGCTGGCACGAGGTGCTGTCCGGCATTTGCCTGATCGACTGCAGCCGGTGTCGCAGCCGATCGAGTATCGGCCGTTCGCGCGTTCATTTCCGGCGCTTATCCTCGGAGGAGCTCGAGTGGTATCTCAGAACCGGCGAATATTGCGATAAAGCCGGCGCATACGGCATTCAAGGGTATGCCTCACTCTTCATAGACCGCATCGAAGGCTGTTATTTCAATATCGTGGGATTCCCCATCACTGCATTTCAGAAACTCTGCCGCGAATCGGGCATAAACTTGATTCGAGATTTAACCACGAAACACACGAAACACGCGAAAGAGAATGCACTGTAATATTTCGTGTCTTTCGTGTGTTTCGTGGTTAGCCCCAGCGGAGCTTTTCACGCAACAGTTTGAAAAATGTCTTTCCGTAGGGCAAAACCAGCCGCAGCGTTGATCCGGCCCTGTGGATTTTCAAGCGGTCCCGCGGCAGTAAAGGCATCCCTACCTGACCGTCAACTGTCAGCATTGCGTCCGTGCCTCGGTGAAGACAGACGCCCACCGTATCCTTATCGGGGATGACCACGGGACGGTTCGTAAGTGTGTGAGGGCAAATCGGGGCAATGATAAAAGCCTCCAGAGTCGGGTAGAGAATCGGTCCGCCTGCCGATAGCGAGTAGGCCGTAGAACCCGTAGGCGTGGCGATAATCAACCCATCCGCGCGGGTGAAGAGCACGGGCTGCGAGTTGACGCTGACTTCGAGCTCCATGATGCGGGCCAGGGTTCCCTTGTTAATGACGGCATCATTCAAAGCCAGATATTGCGCTGCATTTTGCCCGTTTCTGATCACCTCGACATTCAGGAGCACTCGTTCTTCCAGTTGATACCGATCGGACAACAGTAGTTCAAACGCCTCGCGCATTTCGTCCAGCTTCACTTCGGTAAGAAATCCGAGAGAGCCCAGGTTGATACCCATCAGCGGAACGCCGGTTCCGCCTACAAGACGGGCCGCATAAAGGAGTGTCCCATCCCCTCCGAACACAGCAACCACGTCCACCTGTTTGACCACCTCTTCGGCCGAATCGATGCGGGCGCCCGGAGGAAGCTGGTCCGCGGAACCCCGATCCAGAAAAACTTCAATGCCGCGAGACTGAAGCCACGGGATGATGTCTTTCAGAATACTTTGAACCCGAGAATCCTGTTTTTTGAGAATAATCCCGATCTTCCGTATATTGGGCTTCATAGTAACGAATAATAGATCCTTTACAGTTGAAGGTATAACAAAAATTCCCGGTTTCCCTGGGCTCCGGCTACCGGCGAAAGCATGCTGCCTCGAACTTGAAATCCTGTTTGACGCGCAGACTCCTCGACCGCTTCGAGCGCCTCCATGCGTTGAGCCGGATCCCGAACAATGCCTCCCTTCCCCACTTTCCCCTTTCCGACTTCAAATTGGGGTTTGACTAAAACGATAACATCTATCACAGGATCCGGGCACATCCCCTTTGCGCCAGGAGCGTCTACATCCCGCCGGCCGTCTTGCGTCCGAAGGGCGGTCCTGGCCGCCAGGAGCGACTCCTTGAGTGCGGGCAGGATTTTGGCAATTGAGATGAAGGAAAGGTCGACCGAGACAAGTGAGACATCGGGGAGATCTTCGGGCCCGAGGTTGCGCACATTGAATTGATCCCGGACGCCTACACGCGGATCGGATTGAAGCTTCCAGGCCAACTGCCCTTTCCCCACGTCGAATGCATAAACACGGAAAGCTCCATTCTGGAGCAGGCAGTCTGTGAATCCACCGGTGGAGGCGCCGAGATCCGCGCACGTTCTTCCGGCGGCAGAGATTTGGAATTGATCAAGCGCTGCCTGCAGTTTGGCGCCCGCCCTGCTCGCAAAGGGCAATTGGCGAAGAACGCGAATATCGGCCTTGGAATCGACCTGTTGGCCCGGTTTGTCGATCTTCTGCTCACCAACCAGTATTTGGCCCGCCAGGAGCAAAGCTTGCGCTTTGTGCCGGCTCTCGGCCAAGCCGCGTTCTACAAGCAATAGGTCGATTCGTCGTTTCATGTCGGATTCGAGATTCGAGATTCGAAATTGGTCGAGCTGTTAATCTCGGATCTCGACTTTCGCATCTCGAATCTGTTCGAGTCAGGCAGTCCGGTTTACAACAAACCGTGCAAGATCTCGAAGCGCTTCGGTTTTTTCACCGAAGCTCCGGATGTCTTCCAATGCAGATGCCAGCATTTCGCGCGCTTTTTGCCTTGAGGCTTCTATTCCGTAAAGCGCCGGATACGTCGCTTTCTTGACCTTTTCGTCCTTGCCTGCGGTCTTGCCAAGAACTTCGCTGCTGGCAGTGACGTCCAATATGTCGTCCACGATTTGAAAGACAAGCCCGATCTTGCCGCCGAATTCAGTCAGGGCAAGCAGTTCCGCGGGTTCCGCTCCCGCTGCAAGTGCGCCGCACCGGACACATGCGGTCAAAAGCGCTCCAGTTTTTGAATCGTGAATGTACTTTAGGGCTTCAGGGCTGACGGGCTTGCCTTCTGATTCCAAATCGACCACCTGCCCCCCGATCATGCCTTGAATAGTGCCGGTGGCAGTGGCAAGCTCACGGATAATCCGCACCTTAACGGAATCGGAGATCTTCGGAAGATCCGCCAAAACTTGATAACAGCACGTCATCAGAGCATCTCCCGCCAGAATGGCCATTGCTTCCCCGAAGACCTTATGGCAGGTCGGGACTCCCCGACGCAAATCGTCATTGTCCAAAGCGGGCAAGTCATCATGAATCAATGAATAGGTATGCATCATCTCAATTCCGGCGCCGAGATGAAGAAGGACTTCCCGGTCCCCCGCCAGACTCTCCCCGGCGGCAAGCACTAGAATCGGACGCACACGTTTGCCGCCTGCGAAAACCGAATAACGCATGGCCTTATGGATCGTTGCGGGTTCCTGCGCTTCCGGAGGGAGTAACCGCTCCAGATACTGATCTACGATCTTTCTTGATTCGGCGATGTATGCGTTGATGTTCATGGTCATTGGCAGCTGCGAATCAGGACTCATTTGCTTCCACATCTTCCGTAAAGGGAACCTCTTTCATCGTGCCGTCTGCTGCCTTGATGAGGATCTCCACCTTCCGCTCGGCCTCATCCAGTTTTGAACTGCAGAAACGGCTGATTCGAATGCCCTCTTCGAAGAGTTCCAGTGCCCGGTCGAGAGTCAGATCCCCGGCTTCAAGCTGAACAACGATGTC
>JBEKKY010000284.1:0-5311 GCA_050010475.1 Acidobacteriota bacterium
CCAAGGAATCTTTGAAATAATGACCGCAATAATTCCGACGCTGATCAAAACTAAGAACAGAGGCACGATAACCAGATTGGCAACCGGGGAGATCCAGCTGATGCGGTTGAAATGGCATGCCAGAAGAGGATCATGCCAGATCTGCACGGCAAGAGATACTACGGCCATACTCGTGAACAGCAATCCTGCAGCCGCAATGCCCCGGAAAGCAATGAAGAGAATGCGAGACGCGGAGGGAGGTAGAGGGTCGGTTATTTCCTCGATAAAGAGTTCGCATCTGGTTCGAATTCCGCGCCCGCATCGGTGCCACCGTCCAGGTTGAAGAAAGAGACGATCCGATTTGCCGCAATACCTCAGGGGTTCCCAAACCGGCTTAAGGCAGGCATGGATGGCCGGCGCGGCTGTCAGCGCGATGGCCAAAACTGAAAGAAACGAAAGCTGGAATCCCGGTTCGAGCAACCAGTAGGGTTGTGCGATAAGGAGAACAAGGGCGGATCCGAGCAGGATGTTGACGGTATCTGCACGACGGAAAATCATTCGCCCGATCAGATACAATAAAAACATCCATAAACAGCGGGTGATGCTTGCCTGGAAACCGACAACGCACGTGTACAGCAGGATCACAAAAAACGCCGCCAGGTAGCGAATCCGTTCCGGCACGGAAAAGAGCGCGCATGTTTTCAGCAGCAGCCCTGCAATCCAAGCTACATGCAGGCCTGAAACGACCAATACATGGAATGTCCCGGCGTTCTGGAATGTTTCGCGGGTTGCATTATTGAGCCCGGAATAATCTCCGATGATGAGGCTGGCCAGAATGGCCGCCGGCTGTCCTTTTCCCCATTCACGGATCGGCTCCAGGCTTTTGCGCACCCGCGCTGCGACATAGTTGGCGACTCCGGTCCATGGATCGCTGCAACCGCCTGGAATTGTTTCCAGCAGCCGAAGAGACTTGATTCTGCCGATGACGAATACTCCGCGCCGGATGAGTTGTCCGGCGCTGTCGGCAGAGCCGGGGTTTTCATAATTCCGCGGCACATTCCATGTCGCCCATCCCCGAATTCTGTCCCCGCGCACCAGGTTGAATCCGGGACCTGAGAGGGTGTCACGAGCCGGTTCCATCATTTTCAAAATTCCTTTCCCTTTGCACAGAACCCAGTGATCCTTCTGAAGAAATGCGGAGATCTCGATTGTGGCAGCGCTCTCGTCGCCGTGAGATTCACTTTCCTTCACCACGCACCCTTCGAAAGACACCGGATCCCCTAGCGGGAAAGACCGTTGGGAAATATGAGAACGAAGATCCGAGCCGGAAAAGCCGTCCCGATGTGCGAGGGCCATGAGCAATCCGCCCATCGAAATGGCTGCAAGTCCGATTGTCAATGACAGCAAAACGCGGTCACGGCGGAACGCGAGCAGCGCAGCCAGGATGAGTGCGAGGTCTCCCGTGAAGAGTCCGGCGAATGAGTATTGGCGGCAGATCAGAGAAGCAGCAATCCCGAGTGAAAAAAAGAATACGACAGCAACGGTGGGCCTTTCTGATTGACGATTTACAATTGACGATTGACGATTGGAATCTGTTTTTTCAAATCTGTGCATTTGAGGCAGAAAAGGATCGCGTAAGCTGCAAGAGGACGTTCAATCGTAAACCTGAAATCGAACCTGGGAGCGCGGCCGTCCGCGGCCGCATGCGGGCGGGACGCCCGCGCTCCCAGCAAATCATCAATTTCTTTCCAGGCGTACAACTGTTTCGAAGTGATAAGTCTGAGGAAACATGTCCAGCCCCTGTACAAGGCCGATCCTGTAGTCGCCAGGCGAAAGCTTGACCAGATCTCTGACGAGGGTCTGCGGATCGCAGGAAACATAGATAACATTTTTCGGCGCCAACTTCCGGATTAGCTCCATGGTCTCCGAGCCGGCCCCGGTTCGAGGCGGATCCAGCACTACAAGATCGGGAGATGCTTGTTCGGACTTTTCCCGGGAATTCAGCCACGAAAAAACGTCAGAGCATACGGACTGGATGTTGTCGAGCCCGGCATCTTGGGCATTCCGGGAACAAAGGCGAGCTGCTGCCGGAGAATTCTCGATTGCGACAACCCTTCCAAATTGGCGCGCCAGCGGCAGAGAAAAGAGGCCCACACCTGCAAAAAGATCCAGAGCCAAACCGTTGCCTGCATTTTTGGCTGAATCTTGAACGACTGCACCCAGCTCCTGAACTACAAAGTCGTTTGCCTGGAAAAACACGGAAGCGGTAACAGAGTAAGTGAATTCGCCGATTTTTCTTCGCAGCACGGCATCGTTCCTTCGCTCTCCCAATAGCGTAACAGCACCGCTGTCCGCAGTCGATTCGGTATCGGCCGTAGCCCAGGCATCTTCCTCCTCCGAACAGGCTATATCCATTTCCTTCGGCTTGGAATCTGTGTCGACCTTAAATTTGTATTGTCGAAGTGCGCTCAATGCTTCATTCAACGATCCCCGGAACAACGGGCAGCTCTCCACATCCTCGACAGTGTGCGACCCGCAGCGGAAAAAGCCGATCGAAGCTCCCGGCCCGGCGCCCCGCATCTGCATGCGTGCTCTCGACCGGTAAGCAAGCGGCTGCGCGCATGCCCTCATCGTAATCGGAAGCTCGCGAGTTTGCGGAAATCGATGATGAAAGATTTCTTCCAGTATTTGCCGCTTGGCCCGAACCTGATGGGAATACTCCAGCTGCTGCCAATGACACCCCCCGCACTTTGCAAAATGAGCGCACACGGGATCCACCCGGCCGCTTCCGGCCTGCAGGAGCCGGACGATTTCCGCCCGGACGAATGTCTTTTTTTCTTCAACCGGTCGTACAAGCAAGCGATCTCCAGGAGCAGAGAAAGGTACAAAAACAACCTTTCCTTTGTGGTGCGCGAATCCGGCGCCTCCATACACGAGCTTCTCGATCGTGACTTCAAATTGTTGGGGCTTTTTCGGCGGCGATTTCCTCATTGTGCAAAAATCCATGATGAAACAGCGGATCCGTCCAGATCGGCTGTGGGAATTTTAAAGACGGAAAATGCTCAGTTCCCCGATATTGAATCTCCGATGAATCTTGTCGCGGATAAAGTTGCCGCGAATCCTCTCGTATGTTTCCTTGGGCAGTCTCTTGCGGTAAACCTTAAGCTCTTTTTTCGCTTCCTTTTCCCATTCGAGCATCTGCTCAGGAGAAATCGACGCCCGAAGTTCCGTCACAAGAAGCCCGTCAATAATGGAGAGATCCCGTTCGAGGGTCTCTGACTCGGCACGTCCGCTCTTTTCCAGATCGCGACACAACTCATCCAGTCTCGCCAGCACACGGCGGATGCCTTCCAGCGTGCTCTCCGGACATTGTTTCGCGGAAAGCGCTTTTATTTCATCCATTCTTTCACGGATGTACTCCAAACTTGCGGCGGCCTCCGGCCCTTCCTCTTTCCTGGCGCCCGTCCCGATCCCATCTTGCGCTTTCGGAGATTCTGACGACTCTCCGACGTGAGACTCCAGATGGTTTGCGTACTCGGTCATGACGCTGTCGTGGCAATAGCAAAGGCTATTCACTTTGGAGCTGCTTGTTTGCCGGGCAAGGAATTTATCCATGGCGATGTCAATACCGCGAATGGCTACCTGTAGCGGAACTCCGGCCTCCTGCCATGCGGCGATCAGGCTCCAGTCCATGGGGGATACCAGAAGGTGCTTTCCGCGCCTTTTTACAAAATGCTCCTCGATTTCGGTGAAGTAATTGTAATAGTTCATCATGATGTGAATCTAAATTTTGCCATAAGATAAAATGAAGAAGCCAGAAGCTTTGCAGCTTATTGAATCACGGTCGTCACCAGCTGAGGGTGGGGAACAGGGCTTGGCAATACGGTAAAGTCAAGCCGTCCGAGGGTTTGACCTGTTTCGGTCTGCACTTCGACGCGCCATTCTCCCGGCGAAATTCCAGCCTTGGCCGTGTATCCACGAAAACCGCCATCGCGTCCTCCAGTTATTGGAAAACGGATCCGGTCTGTGCGAACCCATTCACTGGAAACTTTATGGCTCCAGACATGATGCACGGGAACCCGCACTCCGCGGGGCGCAAATACGGCGGTGAAGCAATATACGCTCTCCCCGCGTGAAAAGTAGAAGGGATCGTCCCCTTTCCTCCAGAATCGGTACCAGGAAGGAGGGACATATTTCACTACATAGCCCGCCGAAGTGTGGGTGACATGGTGGTAGATGCCGCAAAATTTCAAAGCCAACGGGACGGGTGGTATCAGGTTGGCAAAATACAAGACATTGACGGCTAGGAACGTGAAAAAAATCCCGGCCGCAGGCAGCATCATCCGGCGCCGCCATTCGCCGTGTCCCCCCCGCAGCCCAAATGAAAAGACGGCCAGGCTTACACAGAGGCTGATAAATCCTGCAAGGCGGAACATCCAGACGTTTACTCTGGCTGTAACGACCGGCAGAAAAAAGGCGAGAAAGGAAAAAAGGCAAAAACAATAGAGCACAGCAAGAAGAACGGGGTTTTTTAGCCTCCGTTTAAGAAACTCGTTTCCAATCCACAGGAGCACCAGGATCAAAAAGAAGAATTGGGTGCGGCTAAAGGAGGCGCTTTTAAAATAGAAGATTACATAGCTCGAGAAGAGTCCACCGAAGCAAAACTGCATGGCCCAAAGGAAGCGATGCTCGATCTTTTGAATCCACCGGCCCGGGGCTATCCCGCATTGCCGCCGTAGTGTGAGGACAATCATTACTCCGATAATAATGAGATAGAAAAGAAGGATCACGTTGTCGATCACGCTATCGACACGGGTCATCGTGAAGGAATCCCAGACAAATCCGACGCCGAAATAAGTAATGCCGGCATACTTTTCGTATCTCTCGTAAAAACTCCTGATCCTGGATCTGAACGATTTGTTCTGCTTTTGTCCGGTTGATTCCTGGGGATTAGAGGATATAGCTGTTGACATATTAATGTTTGATATTACTCAAATTTCAGAATCGGGGTCGGGGTTGGTATCGGGGTCGGTTATTTCGATTCCGACCCCGACCCCGATTTAATTCTCAGGCTTCCGCTGCGCCCTATCTTCAAACCTCGTTGCATTACGGCCCGTTCTGACTCCGCAACGAGCGCTTCGACAATATGCTCCTAGTGCTTGAAGTGGCGGACGCCTGTAAATATCATGGCGATATCATTTTCATTCGCTGCATCGATCACCTCCGAATCGCGCACCGACCCGCCGGGTTGAATCACGGAGCGAATCCCGTAGCTTGCCGCCGTTATCAGGCCGTCAGGAAAAGGGAAAAACGCATCAGACGCCATAGAACT
>JBEKKY010000285.1:0-5268 GCA_050010475.1 Acidobacteriota bacterium
TTGATGATTTGTGCATAATCCACGTCTGCACCAAAGGCCAGCTCAACCGCTTCAACATAAGCTTTGAGGGCATCGCTGGAAAGCTGGACGCGATTATTTATTCTTGAGGCCACATCAGAAACAAACGCATTGGCTGTAGCCGTATCGCGCTTCCCCACCTTGAATGAGGGAACTAATTTTGTACTTGCATCGATTGCGCAAAAGGTCCAAACGTCTCCAAGTTCGGGATTATCTCCTGCGCAGACGCGACGTTCTTTTTTGCCGATGAAACCCCAAATTTCATCGACCTGGAGATTTTGACAAGAAAGATTGTGCATTTTTTCGTCTAGCACGGTTGCGCATCCTTGGCCAATCTTGACGCCAAGACGCATAATGGTATCGCGGTGAATGCCAGTCATTCTTTCGATGGAACGGATGCTTGAACCCTCAGCTAAAGCGCTTATCACTGCGATTTGTTTTTCTTTCGGAAGTACGTTTGCCATTGCATCCTCACTTGATGGAATAATTGTAATACAGATATTATTATTTGTCAAGAACTATTTGTGTGTTACAATAACCCGCATGTCAGGGAAAGATATACATAAGGACAATAAGCCCCCCAATTACAAATGTGGCGAGAGCAATAAAGAATCCGCAAACTGCCATATTGTCATTGACTCTGGCGTCAAGCTCGATTTTGTCGACAGCTTTAAAGAGCAACACAAGACCGAGCGGAGCGAGGATCAGGCCACAAGCAAAAAGCAGCTTAGATGGACGAAAGCAACCGCCATACTGGTAGCTATCTACACTCTCGTTATGATCTGGCAAGCGTGTCTCACGCGCCAATCCCTGAAAAGCACTGAGAATTTTGCGACTTTGGATCAAAGACCATATCTTTACATGTCTCCCGAAGGGAATATTCCAGCATTTACTATCGGAACACCGCCAACTCCCAACTTGGAGTTTGGGTTCACTGCAATGATTCACATAAAGAATTTCGGAAAATCTCCAGCCCGACATGTTTTCAGCGCAGGAGAAATATTCATTGGAGGCAATCTCAAACAACGGGCTAATGACTGGTTTGCGCAAGCCGGAATCCCCTTGAGCAAAACCCTTGATAATCGGACTGGATTTTACACATTGCCGAATGGGTACGGCATTATGGAGATGAGCGCGGTTATGCAGGAAACCTCCTTTGATATTAGCGTCCTTCAGATGAAGGGGCTTAAGCTGACTGAACCACCAAGGCCACCGGCTGTTTGTGTTGGTAGAATTGAATACAGCGACTCGGTTGGCAATCTCTACTGGACCGATCATTGTATGATGCTCGGTTCCGATCCGTCCGGCAAAATTGTCCCCTCCGCGTGCACGACCCACAATGAGGTTCACTAGCAGGATAGGGGAGAGAAACGCAATAAGGAACTTTCTCAGCATATCGCACCGCCCAGTTCTACGGTGCGACTGTGCTGAAGTTTCGTGTCGTTTGAAATTAGGACACCACCCAACTGCGGGCTTCTTGCTCTTTCTGCCTTCTTCTTGTGATAAGCTTTAGGTTTTTCGAGGCTCGCGATGGCTCAGGATGAAGAGGTTCGCGTACGATTCGCTCCCAGCCCCACCGGGTATCTTCATGTGGGAGGGGCCCGCACAGCGCTATTCAACTGGCTGTTCGCGCGTCATTGCGGTGGCAAATTCATCCTGCGGATCGAAGACACCGACTATGCCCGATCCTCGGAAGAAATGGTCGGAGGCATATTGCAGGGTTTGCGCTGGCTGGGACTCGATTGGGACGAAGGTCCATTTTTCCAGTCGCAGCGAATCCAGCGATACCGCGAATTCGCCGCCGTCCTGATCGAAAAGGGAAGCGCTTATCGATGCTTCTGCAAAATGGAAGAAAGCGCAAGCCCGAAGGTTTTGCCGGAAAAAACCTGGCGGCAATCCGGGGAACACTCCTGCGTCGCCCTGAGCGCGGAGCAGTCCGCAACCCGCGTTGCGGCTGGGGAACCATACGCTATACGCTTCCGGATCCCCCAGGATAAGACTTCGTTTCAGGATCTGGTTTTCGGAGCGATCGAGGTCGACAATTCAAACCTGGAAGATTTCGTTCTGTTGAGAACCGACGGAATTCCCACTTATCACCTGGGAGTTGTGGTCGACGACCTGGATTTGCGCATAACCCATGTGATCCGCGGCGCGGACCACATTTCCAATACGCCAAAGCAGATTCTCCTATACAATGCGGCCGGTGCTCCCCTCCCCGAGTTTGCTCATCTGCCGCTCATCCTGGGACCCGATAAGCAGCGCCTTTCGAAACGCCATGGCGCAACTTCTGTCATGGCTTATGCCGAAATGGGCTACCTGCCCGATGCCTTCTTCAACTTCCTGTCTCTCCTCGGATGGTCTCCGGGCGATGATCGCGAGGTGCTTAGCCGGCGGGAGTTGATCGAGCTTTTTTCGCTTCAAGGTGTCGGAAAGGCAAACGCCGTATTTGGACTCGAGAAGCTGGAATGGTTTAATAGCCAGTATATTCGGAACGCTTCTCGCGAACATTTGCGTCAAATGGTTGTCGGGGAGTTGAAGTCTTCCATTTTGTGGAACGACCAGAACGCAACCACGTCAAACCTGGATTCGATTCTGGATCTTTTAAGAAGCCGTGCAAAGAAAGTGAGCGATTTCAGCACGGTCTTCCGGGCATTCTTTACAGATGATTTTGCCTATGACAAGGCATCCGCCGATAAATTTCTGGGCGATCCCAGACTCAAGAATTTGATTCCTGCGCTGCTCGGGCTTTATCGGGAAGATGCCGCATTCACTTTGCAGTCAGCGGAGAAAATACTGAGAGACCTCGCAGACCAGGAAGGTGTCAAAGCGGGGCTTTTGATTAACGCGCTGAGAGTCGGGCTTACTGGGCAAGGGGTCGCCCCGGGCTTATTCGAAGTTATGCAGGTGCTGGGGCGAGAAAAGGTGCTGGCCCGCTTGCAGCGCCTGAATACGGAATTAAGAATTACGAATTACGAATGACGAATTGAAACATACCCCGTGGTCATTTATGAGGTATCATTTCGTATTGCAATTTAATTCGTCATTCGTAATTCGTCATTCGTAATTCAAGAGGGCTGCTATGACCAAGTTAGGAGTGAACATCGATCACATCGCGACCATTCGTCAAGCCCGTAAAGCCTTGGAACCGGATCCGGTAGCCGCGGCGATCCTGGCCGAACTCGCCGGCGCCGACGGAATCACCGTGCATCTGCGCGGCGACCGGCGTCACATTCAGGATTCCGATGTGCGTCGCCTGCGCGAAACCGTAACAACCCGGCTCAATATGGAAATGGCCGCAACCACCGAAATGCTGAAGATCGCGCTTGAGCTGAAGCCGGACCAGTCGACGCTCGTCCCGGAGAAGGAAAGAGAGATCACGACCGAAGGGGGACTGAATATTCTGGAGAACCAGGATGCAGTGGCGAAGGCAGTTAAGGCTCTGGTCAAAGGAGGCATTCAGGCCAGTCTCTTTATCGATCCCGATCCGGAACAGGTGGATGCTGCCGCAGAAATCGGCGCCATGATGATTGAGTTGAACACGCGAGCGTATTCCGAAGCCTCTCCGAAAAGTCCTGATATGGCGGGGCCGATTCTTAAGCGGGAGCTGACCAGGCTTGTTCAGGCTGCCGAACGCGGTGAAAAGAAGGGCCTCAAGATACTGGCGGGGCACGGTCTGACTTATCGCAATGTGCGGCTCATCTCCGAAATTCCGCAAATCGAGGAATTAAACATCGGCCACAACATCATCGGCAGAGCTTCACTGGTGGGGATGGAGCGCGCAGTGAGGGAGATGATTCAGGCAATGGGAGGACCCATTGACGATTGACGATTTACGATTGACGATTTGAAAACCAGACGCCGGTCAATCGTCAATCGTAAATCGTCAATCGTCAATCAATCTATGGGTACACTTTATCTAGTTGCGACTCCTATCGGGAACCTGGAAGACATCACGTTGCGGGCTTTACGTGTGTTGAAAGAGTGCGACCTGATCGCGTGCGAGGATACACGCCATACCGCCAGGCTCCTGACGCGCTACAGCATCGGCACGCCGAGAGAAAGCTATCACAAATTCAATGAGGAAAGCCGCACGCCGCGCCTGATTCAAATGCTGCGCGAGGGGAAGAATATTGCCCTGGTGAGCGATTCGGGAATGCCGCTGGTCTCGGATCCGGGATATGAATTGGTGTCATGCTGCCGCAAGGAAGGGATCCAGGTTATTCCGGTTCCCGGACCTTCTGCTGTGACTGCCGCGCTGGCCGCATCCGGTCTTCCCGCCGACAGTTTTTTCTTTGCCGGGTTTCTTCCAGCGCGCGGATCGCTTCGAAGACGCAGACTTGAGGCACTGGCCTCTATTCCTGCGACCTTGATCTTCTTCGAGGCGCCGCACCGCCTTCTTAATTCCCTGGAAGACATGGTTGCTGTTCTTGGCAATCGGCGTGTCACGATGGCACGGGAACTGACCAAAATCCACGAAGAGATTTTTCACGGCACCCTTACCGAACTTCTCGATAACCTGCAGACACGTCCGGCTATCCGGGGCGAGGTTACTCTCGTCATTGAACGCGGCGAGGCGGCCGCAGTTGAATCGGTCTGGCCCGCTTCGTTAAGACAGCATCTCGAGGACGAAATGACTGGGACCGGACTTTCCCGGAACGAAGCGCTCAAGTCAGTCGCAAAAAAGCGAGGGATTAGCCGCAGGGACGCCTACAATCAACTCACTGAAGAATTACGCACTGCAGAGAAGCCAGAAGCCGGAAGCCAAAAGCCAGAATAGCCCTTGCGCAGGCATTCAAAAGTCGGCTCGCTTCCTCTATTGAATCTTGAAGCACTTCAGCTGAGAGGCCATAGACATCTGTACTTGGGAATCCGCTTCATCGTGGATAATTCCAAGATCGTAGATGATGCAAAGTTGGCAGTCGTATGAGCGTGCCGAAGGTTCTTATATGCGCATTGATCTCGTCCAATATTGAGAGGTTCCAATAGCCGCATATAAAGGACGTTATGTTTGACTATTTGCCTGCCAAGACGTTAACCTTGTTTTTTGGTTTCCATTCCCGGGCCAGACTCTGCGCCTCCGCGATCTGTTTGGCGGTCATCAGCCGGGCAACTAAATCCCGCCCAGTGGCTGATCTTTGTTGCAAATCGCCATTGGCCCGCGAAGCTGCAAGGTTTAGCCACATATGCGCTTCCACGTAGTCCTGCGGCACTCCATGCCCCTCAGCGTACATGAGGCCGAGCTCGCACTGA
>JBEKKY010000286.1:0-5721 GCA_050010475.1 Acidobacteriota bacterium
TTTCTCATCGTGGAAGGGAACAAGAGCTTCCAACGCGCGCCACTGGATTTCCGAATCGCTTGCATTGGCCAGACGTTCAAGAACGGGCAATGCAGCGGGATCTTTCAGCCGTGCCAGTGCTGTAACTGCAAATTCGAGGTAAGCGCGCTCGACGGCCGAACCGCTGAATTGGAAGGTTTCCAGCCGGCGAAGGATTTCCTCCGCTTCGCTACGGGATCCGATTTTACCCAGCGCCTCAATCGCCCTCATCCGAACCGAAATGGAAGGATCGTCCAGAAGAGGCTTCAGTTCCGCGACAGCCTGAGGGTCCGCCAAGAGATATTGTTGTTCCAGCGAATCGCGATTTTCGATCGCACCGATTGAAAAAGCCGAAGCGGCTCGAACCGCTGCATCTCCGGTGTGAACAGCTCGATATAAAAGTGGCAGAGCTCCGGGAGATCCTATCCGGCCGAGCGCGATTGCGCACCACCGGCGGACTTCCGGGTCCGGATTCACCAGGAGATTATCCTCGAAAAACCGGTCGTCCCCGATCCAACCGCGATCCACACGCTTTAGTATTTCGGAATAATAATCGTTGAGCCGGAGTTCGTTGCGGGCGAGATGGCGTCCGCAGCCAAACATCGGGACAAGAGACAAGATTACAAAGCCTGCGCAGAATCTGCGAAATCCGTATAATCCACACGATCTCTCAACATTCGCCATTCGTAGTTCGTCATTCGTCATTGATATTTCAGCCCGGTTATTTCGTACGTGATCTGAGTCGGGTCCCATAAAACCTCGATCGATTCCACTCCGATTGTGAACGTCCTCCTTTCCAGCGGCTCCATCGGTTTACTGGTCAATCCGACCCCAGGGCGGAGTGCAAAAGCCGTTCTCTCCTTCGATACTTTGCCATACTTGTCGAATAAAGTAATGTGGAGCTGTACGGCTTCCAGTTTTCGGTCCCCGTCGTTCAGAATCGTCCCCTCGATCAGCGCAATCCGGGTACTGTTGAAACTGATTCCCAGGCTTGCCTTGACGTTCTCGATTCGCACTCTGGTTTTGTAATATTCAAAATTTGTATCTCCCGGACCGAGCAAACCGGGAACAACCGTGCTTTGTCCCGCCTTCGCCGGACCCCCACGGTAGTGGTACAGGATAAAGAACAATGCCGCCAGCACAACGATGAGACCGCCAACAATATAAAGCCTGACCGGGTTAAATGTTCTCTGCGGCTCAGAAGTAAATTCCACCATTGCAGTAACCTCTGGCTCACGCCACGATGTCGTCTGTTCGAAGCAAGAGACAATTATATCGCGCGAACATTTTAAATATTGAGGAATTTGCAGTCTACGGGGTGCATCCAAAAGATGAAGAAATTGTGGCTTGGTTTTGGGATCTCCATTCTTTTGGCGGATTGTCCGTTGCCGGGCAGCCGCCGAACGAATGGCGACATCCCGTCACTTCCAGTCCATAATCAATGGGCGGCGGTTGATGTCTCTATCATGCCTCTTTGAGCCCGCGGCCTAAATATGATAGCCTTCCGGTTTCAGGAATAGACCATGATACGAAAGCGAATCAGCATCCTATGGGTTTTGATTGCATCCACTCTTTTGTACTGCGTTCCGGCGCCGGCGCAGAAACCTGTTTTGCTTCCGGAATTGAACTCGAAACGCCTTCTGAATGACCTGCATGTCACCGTCGCATCGACTCCACGGTTAGGCGACAGTATGACCATCGGGTTGGTCCTGCGCTACGGCGCAGCTTTCGATCCTGCAGACAAGAGCGGCCTGTCAAATCTGGTTTCCCGCATGTTCCTGAAGGCCACGGCCGGGAAGACCTCTAAGGATATTCAGGATGAGCTTGCTCATCTGGGCGCCACAATCGAAGTTAAATGCGATTGGGATGGATTCCGTTTTGTTCTCAACGGACAGAGCTCGAAATCCGAAAGGTCGCTTCTCCTGCTTTATGAAGTTGTGGCGGAAGCCCAATTTCTGGAGGCAGATTTCACTGCCGTCAAGGACTCCATCCTGCGGGATCTCCGCAAACCTCCCGATCCCCGCCAGCGAATTCACCGCCAGTTGGAAAGGGTCCTGTTTAGCGGCACAACCTATGGGCGCCCCATTGAGGGAGACTTGAAAAGCGTGTCCGGCATAACGCTTGGGGATGTCCGGTTTTTCTATCGCAAGTTTTTCTCTCCGGGCCAATCTTCGCTGCTGATCGTGGGGAACGTTTCCGATTCTCTGGTGCTGCAGAGAGCCGGCCGTATCTGGGGTCCTTGGGTCAAGAATGACGACGTCCCGCCCCAATTTCTACCTCCTCGCAAACCTGCGGGCAGACAGATTTTTCTGGAGGATGATCCGAACTCGGCCGCGGCGCAGTTCATCGTCGGGAATCTTTTTCCCAGCCGTGGGGACCCTGTTTTTGGAGATGTTTTGCTTGCCGCCTACCTTTTCCAGGATCGCTTGACGAAGTTGTTGCCGACCTCGCTTGTGACAGTCGGATACGATGGCCGGCGCATGTCCAGCCCCTTTTATGTTCAAGGGCAGGCAGCCGCGGATCAGGCTGTGAATGAACTCCAGAAGATCCGGGATGCAGCGGATGAATTGAAAAACAAAACCGTATCAAAAGAAGAGTTAAATAGCGCGCAGCAAAAAGTAATTGAAGAATTTAACCGCAATCTGGGCACAACTTCGGGAATTTGCGAAATCCTGCTTGATTCCGAGCTTTATCGGCTGGGCAGCAATTATGCAGCAATCTTTGCGGATCAGATCCGGAGATGTGATGCTGATGCGATCAAGGAGGCTGCGAATAATTGGATATTTCCCAGTAGTGAGGTCCTTTTGATCCGTGGCCCGGCTGCGACGCTGAAACCCGCTCTTGAGCCCTTCGGTTCCTATCAGCAACTCGTTCCATAAAAGCGCCACGGATTGCCCAGAGCGGCCGACAGCCCCAACCAAACAAAAGTGCAGAACCTGTATTGAACCTGTGGGGACGGCTCTCCAGAGCCGTCCCTCTGGGGAGATAGCAGGGCTGAAAAGCCGGGCGGGTCTGGAGACCCGTCCTCACATGTTGTCCCGGCTTATGTGAGCTTTCAACTCACCTGCTGTTTCCCAGTCAACTTGTATCCGCTATTTTCGTTTACTAAAATTCTATCCGGAATAGGGCGTGGGAAAATTGGGGGCATTCTCTGATCTGCTGAATTTGTAAATCACTGCGAGTCAGGTGATCGTTCCCGATTTCAAAAGAGGCGGGGAGAACATGAAACGAGTCGGAATCATCGGCAGTGGAAATGTAGGTGCCAACAGCGCCTTCTTTATTGCAGAAAATCGCACGGCCTCGGTTACGCTTGTGGACGTCAAGGAAGGCCTTTCCGTTGGGAAGGCTTTGGACATATCGGAAGCGGGTCCTATTCGCCGCTACGATACGGATATCCGGGGTGGGAGCGATGTCAACGAAATACGAAATTGTGACATCGTGGTGATCGCGGCAGGCCGGGTGCGCGCCCCGGATCAAAGCCGCGATGATCTTTACCGGGACAACTCGCGTTTGATGATCCAGGTCTGCGAAGACGTCAAGCGTCTGGCTCCGGGATCGGTGGTGATCAACGTGGTAGAGCCGGTGGACATGATTACGTTGCTGGCCCAGAAGTGTTTGGGATTCGATCGAATGCGCGTCCTGGGTGTCGGCGGTTTGTTGAGTTCTACCCGGTTGCGATATCTCGTCAGCAACTCTCTCGGCGTGTCTCCCCGTGATGTCACCGGCATGGTAATCGGGCCGCACAGGCCGAGCATGGTCTTTTTGCGGGACACGATCCGGGTTTCCGGGATTCCAGCGGTCAAGCTTTTGCCGGCTGAAAAGCTTGATTCAATCGTCGATGAAGTGCGAAAAGCAGGGGACGCTATTCTGCAGATGGCGCAGCGATCCACCTCCTATTATGCGCCTAGCGCCGCTGTCGCGGCCCTGGTTGAAGCGATTGTGCGCGATACAAAAGCAATGATGCCCGTATCCGTGCGCCTGCAGGGCGAATACGGTCTGGACGGCATAGCCGTCAGCGTTCCTGCGCAGATCGGTGAAAAGGGGGCCGAAAAGATCATTTCCGTCAAAATGAGTCGTGAGGAGCAGAAGGCATTTGTCGATGCGGCCAATGATCTGCGCGATTCGCTCAGCCGCGTCACCAGCTAAGGCGGCTGAAACGGGAAGGAGAACAACATGCCTAGAAGGAAGGTCAGCATCATTGGAGCGGGCAATGTGGGGGCAACTGCTGCCTACTACGTAGCCGAGAAGGTTATCGCCGACATTGTGATGGTGGATGTCGTAGAGGGGATGACCCAGGCAAAAGCCCTCGATTTTCTGCACGCGGGTCCCATGCGCCGCTATGATGTGTCGATCCGGGGAACCGGTGATTTTTCCCAAATAGCCGAGAGCGACGTGGTGGTGATTACGGCAGGGTTGCCCCGCAAACCGGGTATGGACCGCATGGACCTCCTTAAAGTGAACGCTGAAATCGTCAAATCAGCCTCCAAAAAAATTGCACAACACGCCCCGAATTCGACCGTAATCGTGGTTTCCAATCCACTGGATGTCATGTGCCATGTCGCGTTTCGCACCACGGGTTTTGCCGTGCAGCGAGTTGTGGGAATGGCAGGCATACTTGATTCCACCCGGTTCCGCTATTTCGTCGCTCGGGAACTCGGCTGCGCACTCACGGACGTGCATGCAATGGTGCTGGGCGGCCATGGGGATCAGATGGTTCCGCTGCCCCGCTTCACAACAGTGGCAGGCATTCCGATCACTGAATTGCTGGACAAGTCCGCAATCGACCGGATGGTCGATCGAACGCGCAAGGGCGGCGCGGAAATTGTGGAATATCTCAAAACCGGATCTGCCTATTATGCACCTGCCGCTTCCGTCGCCGAGATGGTGGAAGCCATTATTACGGACCGCAAGACACTTGCTCCGTGCGCCTGTTATCTGAGAGGCGAGTACGGAATCGAAGATCTTTTCATTGGTGTGCCGGTCCTATTGGGCAGAAATGGAATCGAACGGATCATTGAGCTGGATCTCGAAAAAGAAGAGTTGGATCAATTAAAAGAGAGTGCAAACGCCGTAAGGAAAGGTGTAGAGGACCTTGATACCTTCTTTAGTGTGAGGTGACGGGACCTAATTCGCTTTTAGGTAAACCCCCAGCTTGGCTGGGGGACTCACAAAGTTTGACATTTGCGGGAGTAAAATCCAAAGTCTCCAAACCGTGAACCGCTCAAAGTTACACGGAAAGGAAACTCATCCCAAAATGTCGGAGGAAAGTACTGTTCGGGCAGCTTCGACGGGAATTGGGGCCTGTGCTCAGGGAACTGGCAACACAACGCGAGTGCAAAATCGAGGAAGGACACCTGCAGGTAGACCACGTCCACATGATGATCTCCATTCCGCCGAAATATTCGGTAGCCCAGGTTGTGGGTTACATCAAAGGGAAGAGCGCGATCTACGTTGCAAGGAGGCACTTGGGAAAAGGTCGCAACTTTGTGGGAGAAAATTTCTGGGCACGTGGATATTTCGTTTCGACGGTCGGTCGGGACGAGGAAGAAGTGCGCAAGTACATAAAGGAGCAAGAAAAGGAAGGCCAACGAATGGATCAGCTGGATATGTTCAAATAGGGCCGGCCACTTTGAGTGGCTAACGGTAACAGAACAACCGCTTTGAGCGGTTCACGGTTTTCAAGCCTCCGGCTTGGCCGGAGGT
>JBEKKY010000287.1:0-5243 GCA_050010475.1 Acidobacteriota bacterium
CGTAAACCCGGGCGACGCCGGCATCGCGAAGATCATCAGACGGTAGCCGTTTGGCGCGGCGTTCAACTGGAACAGGTTGCGGCTGTGCAGCAGTATATTCAGCTCCTCGGAGCTGTAGTTTGTGATCGACCATGGAACGCGGCTGCCCATTTCCACGGCAAGGCTGTACGCCGTATGCGCGCAATACATTTGCCACGCGTCTGCTTCGCTGAGGACCACGCCGTTGGTGTTGAAATTCCCCAGCAGTTGAGGCTGGTCGTTGAACGCGGTCGGTCTATGATTCCAAGCCGCCGCGAAGGCAGTGCGGAAATCGTTCTGCTTGTTGGTGGGCCAGCTATCGTACGGCAGCCATTGCCCGGTGGTCATATCGGTCCACTGCAAGGCATTGTAGACGTCCGGGTGCCCCTTGAGCCAGGTGACGACGTCCGGCACAAAATGAAAAACCCCCACCGTTAAAGGCAGGAGTGTAAATACGCGGTTGCCCCCGGGGTAAGTGTCATCCACGTCGGCACACAGGCTTCCACCGTTGATTGCCGAACTGATCAGACTCTCGTACCACAAGTATGTACTGGCAGGATAGTACGCTATGCCCGTCTTGCTCGCCGGGTCATAGCGATTGGAGATCACGTTGTTGGCGCTGTCCGTTTCGTTGAGGTAAGCGGTGTCGGGACGGAGAAAATGCAGCTCCAGCGACTCACCCGAATCGCCGTAGCATAAGATCTGGCCATAAGTCTTGCCGTCCGACTGTTGATCGGGCCCGATCACTGTAGATTTTACAATCTCGAATATGACACGGGTCATAGGATAACCTCCTCTGTTATAGACCAGTGACTGCAGATACAAGGTGCACGTGGTGGCCGGGCCATATGCACCGATGAATGGCAAAAGGCCGGTTGCCATAGAAACCGGTAGTTGGAGAAATTCTATTCGGATTGTAGCGCAGTGTATTATACCAAATCGGATCTGAAGATAGGAAAGGGGGTTCATGTAGCTGCAAAGTGATAATGTCCTCGTTTGCGTTCGCGCTGACGCTGCCTGGCCAGGAAGGTCTCGAGGTGTTCGGCGATTGCGTTATAGAGAACGCTGTCCGCCGGATCGCGAGGGACATAATCTGATGTGCGATTGCATACGGCAAAACCAACATCCATCCGCACGCAGTCGTCACTTTTGCTTTATAGCTCATTTTGAGGAAGGCAGACAACATATTGGCATATCAATGGCGCCGATGACCGCACCTGTTTTTGGAAGCTGCAATTGATCTAATCGTCTCTCTCGCAGTCGAGCCGACTTTTTCCTGTGGCGTTTTTCAATCCAAAAGAACGGCGAGATCCTCAGGGTTTAGGTTGCGAATAAGGCTGTTGTCCTGATTGATGATTGCGTCGGCGATTTCCCGCTTCGTCTGCTGCAGCTCGAGAACTTTATCCTCGACCGTATCCTTGGCAATCAGGCGGTAAGCAAACACCGGCCGCGTCTGCCCGATGCGGTGCGTGCGGTCGACCGCCTGTGCTTCCACTGCTGGATTCCACCACGGATCCATAAGATACACGTATTCGGCGGCGGTCAGATTCAGGCCCAGTCCTCCTGCCTTGAGGCTGATGAGGAACAGCCTGCACTCCGGATCGTTCTGAAACCGTTCAACGGGGGCTGCGCGGTCTCGAGTCTGGCCGTCCAGGTACTCGTAACCGATTTTCTCCTCTTCGAGCCTGCGACGCAAAATGCCGAGCATGGAAGTGAATTGAGAAAAGACAAGCGCTTTGTGTCCTTCCTCCAGCACCTCGATCAGCTGCGGCAGCAACATTTCCATTTTCGCACTCGGTTCATTTGCCCGCGCACGGTCGATCAGCCCGGGATGGATCGCGGCCTGGCGCAACCTGAGGAGCGCTTCGAGTATGTGAATTTTGGATTTCTCAATGCCATCGCGCTCGACACGGTCCAGAAGGGCTCGGCGATAATGATCGCGCAGCTCGTCGTAGAGCGCGCGCTGTGCGGCTTTCAAATGGCAGAACAGGACCTGCTCGGTCTTTTCGGGAAGGTCCTTGGCAACCTGTGCTTTGGTGCGCCGAAGGATGAATGGACGCAGCGCCGAGGCCAGCAACGATCGCTGTTGCTCCTCGAGTTTTGCCGCAGATCCCTTGCCAAGTCGAAAAACGGACGCGGAACCCAACATCCCGGGGTTAAGGAATTCAAACAGGCTCCAGAGTTCACCGAGGTGGTTCTCGATCGGCGTGCCGCTCAAGGCAAGCCGGTGGCGGCTTCGGAGCAGACGCACCGCCTTCGATGATTCCGTGGAAGCGTTCTTGATCGCCTGCGCCTCGTCGAGAACCACATAATCAAACATCTTCTCCTTGAAAAATGGAGCATCCCTGCGGAGGGTTCCGTACGTTGTGAAAACGGCATCGTAATCATCAAAATGCTCATGGCCGCGGATGCGCTCTCCTCCGGCGTGTTCGAGTACCCGAAGACCTGGCGTGAAACGTGCTGCTTCCTGCCGCCAGTTGAACACGAGCGATCGGGGCATCACGATGAGGGACGGCGGTGCATTCTCGGACCCGTTTCTGTTTCGAAGCAAACGGCGTTCTTCCATCAAGGCGAGAACCTGGACGGTTTTGCCGAGCCCCATGTCATCTGCCAGGCAGCCGCCGAATCCGAACTGCTGCAGGAAATGCAACCAGCCTAACCCTTCTCGCTGGTAGGGGCGCAGCAAACCATGAAATCCGGACGGAGGATCCGCCGGGGCAACTCCCTGGAAAGTGCGCAGCTCGTTGCGTACGTGCTCGAACAATTGATCGCAACTGACCTCGGGTTGCGAAGCAAGCAGCGCATCGAGCAAACCGGCCTGATTCCTGCTGAAACGTACGTGGTCTCCCTGTGCCGTCCCAAGCCCTGCCAGCATTCCGTATTTCTCCAGCCAGTCCTCCGGCAGCACGCCGAAGCTGCCGTCATCGAGAACGATGGTGTTTTCCCTGCGCTTCAGGGCAGAAAGGAGTCGGGGAATTGAGACCCGCGTGCTTCCGAATTCGGCAGCGCCATGCAACTCAAACCAATCGATGCCCGACGAGATTTGCAGTTTGAAGGAATCCGGATTTCGAAAAAGCTTCCCTTCGGCTTCGACCTGCCAGCCGGCAGCAACTAAATCCCTTACTGCACCGGGCAATCGTGCCTGGGAGATGGCCCAGATAACGGTGCCCCGATAATCCCGCTGCCTCTTGAATCCGGCCTCCTCAAATTTTCGCCTGGCCAGGTTTTCGGAATTCCCGTCACGCAGAATTTTTTGGCGTTGTGAAACCAGGGGAATTCCGGCCGCAGGCTCATCTTCGTTGGCGATGTGCCCCAGGTAATCAAAGAAAATCTCTCCGACGAGAAGAGGGGCTCCCCAGGCCTCCTTTTTGGTTTTGATGCGTCCGATGAGACGAGGCGCTGTTTCGACTTCCTGCAAACGCAGCGGCTCGGGAAGATCAAGGGGAGGAAGAGAAGGGAGTCCCACCATGGTTTCCAGCCATTGATCGGCTTCTTTATCGGGCACGAAAAAGGATTCTTCATTACGAAAGAAAGAAATCCATTCGTAGGAGTCCTTATATGGAGCGATCGATTCTCCGTAGACGAGGATTCCCTCCGGAAAAATATGATCGGGCTGCGAAATTTCGAGTTGGTCGGCGGCCCTGTGAAATGCGCCGCGGACTTCGTACTGGGAGCCTTGCGGATCCGGCCGTACCTGGACGCGAAACTCCCACGGGCCTGCTTCGTCCCAGTGCAGCGGCTGCAAATCATCGAGTTCCGGACGCCGCAGATACAAACGGCCTGTCCGCGAGATTATGGGCAAAAGTGTTCGCAACTCATAGTCCTGGGGCTCGAAGCGATAGATCGACTCATAAGAGCCGTAATACCATGTCTCGCGCTGCACTCCGATCAAACGGGTGAGGATCTCCCGGTCAGTGGGGTCCGGGAGTTCGGCCAGCATTTCGTGCGATATCGACAGAGGTTTCAGCTTCTTCCATCCGCCGTTCTTTTTGGGCTCGCGGATGTCGATCTGGAGAACGAGTCGCGTGTCGCTGGAGCGCCGGGTGTTTTCCACAACATAAAGGATCTCCTGGCCTGCATGCCAGGATGGCCGGGGTATTTGCAATGTGCGGGGTTGCTTGATCCTGGCCAGAAGACGCTGCCAGGAACGGGGCGCGGCGGCCGGGAGGTGTCTCGCCATCGGTTCGGGGATATTTGCGGCACCGGCGGCATATTCGAGATCCTCCTCCTGATCGAGGTCCTCGAAATCATCCTGATCCTCATCAAAATCGGAATCGGCAGGAATTAATTTGGCCGGGAACCCAACCGGCCATTTCCTCAGATGTCCGTTTTTCTCCAGTTCCAGAATAGTGGCCCAGACGTGTTTGCAGACTTCAGAATTTCCATCGAAGTAGGGGCAGTCGCAGGAGTAGACCAGAGAATCCTTCTCCCGCTCGAGATCGACTTCGTAATTCTGTGAACCGGATACACGGGCGGAGACGAACTCATGATCTGAGAACAGAATACGGACGGCCTTCCGCTCAAAGTACTCTTTGCCGCGGATTCTGATTTTCCGGCTGACGAACCGGCTCAATGTTTCAATATTAGACATAAACCGATTATTATCGCATGCCCGAAGACTCAAAGATACTGTTAGCGGACAACTGTCGGCGATCAGTCAAGGCCGGCCTTGGCTATGGATGCGCTACAGAAACAGAACGACGGCTCTTTCGCCATCCAAACCGATCCCGATCCCAAGACCGGCGCTACAGTATTAATCCTCGATCCATTGGGAAAAGAAAATCAGTGACAGACAACTCTTTCCCTAATTTCTCAAAAGCACACTGTGCTATCTCGATTCGGGCGGGATCTGGGGAACCAGCAAGATCTTTGAATTCCCCGTTAGGGCACAACTGGAAACTGAAGGCCTGAATTCGGGGTTTCGAGGGAATTCGAGAGCGCTTATTCGACCACTGTTTCGATGAAGAGAGCGTGAAATCTGGCGCCTTGGGTTTGCCGTCCGGATCGCAATTCATCGAGGCTTTTTTCGACAGAGCCGAAAAGAATTTGTAAGCGCAAGCCCTAATCGAAGATGCCGGTTTGGGAACGATAGAACCCTGCGAATCCTGAATTTTGGTTTTGAGTGGCATAAAGTCGGCCAGTTTGATAAGTTTTTATGTATGCCGAGGAAGATTCATGATCTTATTTCGGATCATAAGAAAGCAGGATTTTCCCTCGTCTCTGGA
>JBEKKY010000288.1:0-5242 GCA_050010475.1 Acidobacteriota bacterium
TCACTGCCTTTATTGACAATCACAACCAAAATCCAAAGGCTTTCGTATGGACCGCTTCTGTCGAAGCCATTATGCGCAAGATCGGAATAAACAAAGAAGCGTTGGAATCACTACACTAGGTAGAATCCGCGACGGCACGATGGACAGTATATTTCCGAGATCAGCAAAGGATGGATTTTGGATTTCCGAGCAGAAGATCGATCAGTATGAACGGTGCATTCTAATAACCTCTCCCAGCGATCGCGGAGTGCTTTATGGAGTCTTTGCTTTTCTCAGAAAAATCGCGCTCGGAGAGGAAGCCTTGGGGCTCAACGAAGTGCAGTCGCCCAGTTCCCCAATCCGATGGGTGGATCACTGGGACAACCTGAACGGCACGATCGAGCGCGGCTACGCCGGCCCATCGATCTTTTTCGAAAACGACAACGTCCGAAGCGATCTTACCCGAGTGAGCGAATACGGGCGCTTGCTGGCCTCGATCGGGATTAACGGAATTACCATTAATAATGTCAATGCCAACCCCCGCGTGATCCAGGATGAATTTCTGCCGCAACTGGCTCGCATTGCCGATGCATTTCGCCCCTGGGGCATCCAGATAGGAGTTTCGGTCGACCTGGGCAGCCCTCAGAAAATCGGAGGGCTGAAAACTTTTGATCCCCTGGATCCACAGGTAGCCGAATGGTGGCAGAAGAGAGTCGACGAGATTTATCGCTATATTCCCGATTTTGGCGGTTTCACGGTCAAGGCGGATTCCGAAGGTCGTGTCGGCCCGTCTTCCTATGGCCGTACTCCGGCCGACGCTGCCAATATGCTTGCCCGGGCACTGAAGCCGCACGGCGGCATTCTCTTCTACCGGGCATTTGTCTACGACCACAATCTCGATTGGCGGAACCCCGAGAACGACCGCGCCAGAGCCGCCTATGACATCTTCCATCCGCTCGACGGCAAGTTCGACGAGAATGTCATCATCCAGATCAAGCACGGCCCCATCGATTTTCAGGTGCGCGAGCCGGTGTCCCCGCTTTTCGCAGGACTGCCGAACACCAGGATGGCTGTCGAATTTCCTGTGATGCAGGAATACACAGGCCAGCAGAGGCATTTGTGCTTCCTGATGCCGTACTGGAAAAACGTTTTGGACTTTGATCTGCGTCCGAACACGCCTGTTAAAAACATCCTTGCAGAGAGCAAGGGTGGCTACGTTGCAGTGGTCAATGCGGGCATGGAAGCGAACTGGCTCGGGCACCCGATGGGAATGGCGAATCTTTATGGATTCGGCCGGCTCGCCTGGAATCCCGACCTCAGTGCCGAAACCATAGCCGACGAGTGGACGCGGCTGACATTCGGCACGGACCCCAAAGTCGTTCATACCATCAAAAGCATGCTGCTCAGCTCCTGGGAGACCTACGAAAACTACACAGGGCCTCTTGGCGCCCAGACCCTCACCGATATTACCGGCAGTCACTTCGGTCCCAATGTAGAGGCATCCGAGCGGAACGGCTGGGGACAATGGCATCGCGCGGATGAGAAGGGGATCGGCATGGACCGCACGGTTGCGACCGGCACCGGTTTTGTCGGGCAATATCCGGCACCGGTTGCAACGATCTACGAATCGCTACAAAACACTCCCGATAACCTGCTTCTCTGGTTTCATCACGTTCCATACACCTATCGGTTGCATTCGGGCAAAACGGTCATCCAGCATATCTATGACTCGCATTACGAAGGAGCGCAGAAGGCGGAGGATTCTGTCGACCGGTGGAAATCGCTTGAGGGCTTGATTGACGAACCCCGATACCTCCAGGTTTTGGAGCGGCTCGAATTCCAGGCGGGACATGCGCGCGTGTGGAGGGATGCCATATGCAATTACTTTCACAAGATCTCCGGGATACCGGATGCGGGCAACCGGGTCGGAATTTATCCCGACCGCATCGAAGCCGAAGCGATGCAACTTCAAGGATACACGCCGATCAATATTGTTCCGTGGGAGAACGCATCCGGCGGAAAAGGAATCGAATGCACCGTGCCGGCGGGATGCAGCGCCAGCTTCCGGTTTGATCGCAGCCCCGGATGGTACGACATGGATGTCGAATATTTTGACCAGAACAACGGTGAATCGAGGTTCCGCGTCTTGGTGAATGATCAAATTGTTGATGAATGGATCGCGAACAACCATCTGCCCGCAAGGAAGCCTGGGGGAGATTCTTCGAGCCGCCGGCGCATTCGCGGGCTGGCGCTCCGCCCGGGGGACGAAATCCGCATCAAAGGAATTCCGGACAAAGAGGAGCACGCCGCGCTGGATTTTGTTGCTTTCAAAAAGAATTAACCACGAATTAAAATGGGGACGCCACCCTATTTCGCAGCTCTCGCTTTGGAGTGCTTCGACTGTCCCGTGAAATAGGGTGGCGTCCCCGTTTTGCATTTAATCTGCGCCCCAGCCGCGATTCCAAATCCGAGATAAAACGATCATCTCCAATCGGTTTTCCCGTTCGTGTATGGCTTCTAATGTTTCTTAGCATGCTTTCATCTTCTGCATTCGCCAGCCAATCCGACCAGTTGGCAACGAATAGCCGGTGGGATTCAGGAACGGGGGAAAGCAATGGATCATGGCGCATCCCGCAGTGAGCGGATGCGCTGCTCCATGGATAGTCTTCAGCTCGATTGACGATTCCTGCACGCATGGGATTGCGCTCCACATAATGTATTGCGGTCCACAAATGGAATTCATCCATTGGACAGGAGAAAAAGCGCCCCTGCCATAGGCGGCCGCTGGTCGAGTAATGGAAATTAAAATATTGTGCATAGCGTAGGTGCACGGGCATGAAGACCGAATCCAGAGTATTTGGCTGAGAGGGGATACAAATACAATGGTTATGATTGGTCATTAGGCAGTACGCAAGTATGCTCAAACAGTGTTGACGCGAATACTGAAGGACCAACTGAAGGAATTTTTGACGATCGGCATCATTATAGAAAACGTCCAGTTGGCGATTGCCGCGCTGGGTAACGTGATGCGGAATGCCGGGCACAACAACTCTAGCAATCCTAGGCATAGGGGAATCTCCCTTAATTGCACCGCGCCAATCAAACCTTCCCTATTCCCTATGTCTAATGAAGCGCCTTCAGGATTGAGCGAAAAAATGTGAAAATGGGGACGCCACCCCATTTAGCAGCTCTTGTATTGGGATTGCCTATGTTGTCCCGCGAAATAGGGTGGCGTCCCCATTTTATGCTGATCGTAGACGGCCCAGACCTGCGTGCGCTGGACGATCTGCTTTCCATAAACCGGATTGTATGAAAGCCAATCTCCGAGCGGCAGCGGAGGGTTTTTCCACGCTGCATCGTCGAGAACACCGTCGATTCGCGGACTCTCGGCCGCCAGCGGAATTTCCAATTTCGGAAACGAATCCTCTGGTTTGGATTGAGTTTTCTCGGCTGTTTTCGGCCATCCTACTGTGGCGATGAATGCGCATGTGAATATAATAATGAGCACAGCCGAAGAAACCCGTCTGGGCCAGACCATATCAAATCCCTTTCGCTGATTTCTATAAGACGAAATTCGGATGTAAAAAGTTTGGAAAAATATTCAGCAGCCAGCTATGACATCCTGCGCCACTCCCGAAAAAATGCCTGGACTGGAAAAACCGATAACTCTGGAGGAATCAATTCGAGGGCTGAAGTGTCTTTTTCAACCGGCTGACATCGTATTGCTGCGCTTTCAGACGTTGCAGAATGTTCTCGTAGGGGTTGCTATCCATCTGCGGTTTGCGGCTGAGAATCCAGAGGTATGTTCTCTTCGGGTGCCCCACGACCGCGTACTCGTAATTGGAGCCCAGATCGATAATCCAGTAGTCGCCGGAGAATGGCCAGAAAAAACAGACTTTGAGTTTGGCATTTGTGTGCTTGTCGACCACCCAGGCAGTCCCTCGGGCGCGTCGCAATTTTCCATCCAGCGTTTCATTCCGGCATTGGTTTAAAACGGCGACTTTGCCATCGTTGCGCAGGGAGTATGTTGCCGTGCTGGCAACACACCCCTTTTCGAAACGTTGCGGGAAAGCGGCGATCTCGTACCAGGTTCCCATATAGCGAGCCAGGTCCACTTTGGGAACTGTCTGGAGCGGTGGCCGACCATCCCATGTGAATGAAAAAATCATCAAAGCTCCAATAGACCAATTGCGTAGCATCAAAACCTGCTTCCTTCCGGCGAATCAATACAATTATTGAAGTTTGATTTGCAGTCGTCAATCATCAATATTTCCGCAGCACTTTTTAACCTATGTATTGCAGGGGCGCCCGGCCGTGGCTGTAGCAGAACTCGAAATTCCGCCGATTTGAAGCTTCTTTTTAGGTCCGAAGGACCGTCAGTGGCTAGGCCCGGCCGTCAGGCCGGGATTAAGGTGAAGGAACGATGAGTGCCGAAGGCACGGCACCAAATGAATTTGTAAATCGCCAAAATCGCCGTATTTATAGCTGCCCAGTGCCGCGCCTTCGGCGCTCATCTCACGTTCCCTCCCGATCCCGGCCTGATGGCCGGGCCTAGCCACTGACGGTCCTTCGGACCTGACCGGGAGTTCTGCAACAGCCCGGCTGGCTACCCGATAAAATAAAATGCAAAAACACTTGACATCCAGGGAACAATAGTACTAAATAATAGTACTATGAGACCGAAAACAATTTTGCTGAGTGGACCGCAGCTTGAAATTATGAAGGTGGTCTGGCGCCTGGGCGAGGCGACCGTGCGTGACGTCTATGAGGATCTGCGCATCCGGCGCCCGGTTGCGTATACCACCGTGATGACGACCATGAAAAACATGGAAGCACGGGGACATTTGAAAAAACGGACCGAACGTCGGGCCTTTGTGTATGCCGCCTCTATCCCCGAAAGCCGAATGCTCCGTCGAATTGTCCGCGATTTCATCGACCGGGTGTTCAATGGCTCCACGGAGCCGCTGCTGGCGCATTTGGTTGAAGAGCGGCGATTGTCGGAAAAAGACCTCGAAGAGATCGGCAAAATGATTCGAGAAAAGGGGAAACAGCATTAAACCCATTCCATTGAGGGCGCAATGGCACTTCCCGTCTGGATGGCCAACCTTGTCGCTTACAGCCTCCAAATAGCCATATTGGCTTCCGCCGGCACGCTGCTGGCGTATCTGTTTCGCCTACGCTTGCCGCGAGTGATGTTGCGGTACTGGCAGATCCTGCTTCTTGCCTGCTTAGTACTTCCCGGATTGCAGAATTGGAAACATCC
>JBEKKY010000289.1:0-9258 GCA_050010475.1 Acidobacteriota bacterium
ATGGTTTCGAGGCAAACAAGGTTCACTAGCTCCGATCCAAGCCTTCGAGCCGTTCGGGCCACATCGATGGCCACACTGCCGCCCCCGATGACGATCACTTTTTTGCCCAGCGCCATTTTCTCACCGCGGTTGATGCGGCTTAAATAATCGAGAGCCGAGAGGACGCCGCCGGCGTTTTCCCCCGGAACTTCCAGCTTCAGACTCTTCCAGGCGCCGCCTGCGAGAAATACCACGGCAGACTCTGATTTGATTCTGGCGATGTCCAATTCACCGTCAATCCTGGATCCGACCTCGAACTTGATACCCATCGATTTCAGAGCCTGGATTTGTTTGCGCACCACTTCTTTTGGCAGACGGAAAGGAGGAATGCTGTACAGAAGCATCCCTCCCGGCTCCGTCATTTTTTCGAACACCGTTACACTGTGCCCTGATCTTCTGAGGTAAAAAGCTGCTGCGAGGCCTGCCGGTCCGGAACCGATAATTGCAACCTTTTTCCCCGATTCACTCTCGGGTGGGACGAAGTAATCGGCCGCATGATCCAGGATGTAATCGCCGACTTCGCGCTCGATGCAGTGGATTGCGACCGGATCATCGAATTCGCTGCGATTGCACTGCGGTTCGCAAAAAACGGGGCAGACCCTTCCCGTAACAGCGGGAATCGGATTGTAGTTCATCAAAATCTTCGCCGCCCCGGCGATATTGCCCTTCCGGATTTGTCTCAGGTAAGCGGGAATATCGATATGCGCGGGGCAATGCCCGGCGCAGCGGCGTTCGACTGCTGCAGCGGCGCCGAAAATTGAATGGTAGCGGTTATCGCCTACGAGTGCGCTGCAGGTCCTGCCTCCTTTGCGCAAGCAGACGATCGGGCCTCCGATTTGCTGCGGATACCGGTAATACCAGCAGCGCACCTCCTGTGCCAGGTTTCCACCGACGGTAGCCATGTTCCGCAGATTGGGGCTGGCCACTGTTCCGGCCGCTTGCGCAAGCAGCGGATAATCCCTTTGGATATCCGGTGATTTGATCAGATCGGCAAGTTTCGTGAGCGCGCCGATCCTCAATCTCTTGGCGCCGGCCTTGATGAAATTCAGCCCGTCGATATTCTTGATGTTGATAACGGCTTCGGGATATTCGGATGAGCAACGATCGCGCAAAATTCCAAGGAGATCCGTCCCTCCGGCGTTGACTTTGGCTTTTCCGTTGTGTCTCGCAAGCAGAGCCGCCGCTTGTTTCAGAGATCGGACATTATGGTGTTTAAAGGTCTTCATTGCGCGCCTCCTTTCCCGAGCGCCTTCAGCACCCGGTCTGGGGTCGCGGGATATTGATACAGCCATGTGCCGATGGCGTTCGAAACGGCCATGAGCACGGCGGTGGTGCCCGGAGCGTTTGCGATTTCGCCGACACCCACCGCGTGAAAGCGATGGCTGGGAAAGGGCGTTTCCAGCGCCACGTACTCCGCGACAGGCAATTCGGCGAAGGTCCGCCACTTGTAGTCGATCAGGTTGGCATTGACGATGTGACCTGTCCGGCGGTCCAGGATTGACTCCTCGAAAATCGCGCTGTCAATTCCTGCGGAACCCCAGCATGCGTTCAGCTGGGCTGCGAGTCCATCAGGATTAATAATCTGGCCTACATCGGTGGTATTGACTGCCCGGAGCAGGCTCACCTTGCCGGTCTCGATATCCACTTCGACCTCGACAAAAGACATGATGCAGTTGCACATCGTGAAATCGGGTTCAAACCGCCCATATCCGAGAACCGTCCGATCATTCCCCATGGTCCTCCACTTAATTCCCTTTTCGGGGTTCCCCTTGACAAAGATGATTCCATCGGCAGTATCGAGATCTTTGGGATCGGCGCCCAGTTTTGGCGCCGCCAGTTCGAGCAGCTGACGTTTTGCATCTTCCGCTGCATTGATGACCGCACTGCTGATCGCATACGTACCTCTCGAACCGACCGGGCCGAATTCGAAAGGAGTGACCAGCGTGTCGGCGGGAGACATGGCGATCCTCTCGGGTGGGATCTGGAGCACCTCTGCTGCGATACGGGGATAAACGGAGGTTTGGCCGGTTCCATGTTCTGAAACACAGAGAAAAATGGTCGCGGTTCCGTTATAGCCTAGCTGCACATATGCCTCTGCAGAATCTTCGCCGATATCTGCGTTGCCATGGACGCCGACCCCGATTCCACGGCGCTTGGAACCGTTCACAGCGCTCGGAGTCAGCCAGCCTTTCCACTTTTCTTTCCATCCGAAAAGCTCAGCCCCCTTATCCATGGCATTGGAGAAGTCGATTCCCCGGTAGTTGTACCATTCCCCATCCCGCCAGAAATAGCCTCCGCCGGGTTTAACGAAGTTCTTTTTAATCACATCGAAGGGATCGAGGTCTGCTTTCTGCATTGCCAGGCATAGCAGAGGAATAAAGGAGCACTTCAGCTCCAATCCCCCGAAGCCCCGCGTGGCGCCCGATGCATTTCGGTTGGTCACCACAATTGTATTTTTAAGGTCCCAGTTGGGGCATCGGACCATGATCATCATTTCGCCGGAGCCGACTGCAACCTGCGCCTGGGTTGTGAAGGAATAGCAGCCGGTATCGACATACCAGGTTCCCTGAATCGCCGTAATGGTCCCATCGTTCTTCATCCCGACCTTTGCGTGAATTCGGGAGCTGATCCGCAGGGTGAAGGCCGCCATGTGCTCCTCTTTGGTGTATACGAGCTTCACCGGCCGTCCGGTTGCGCGGGTCAGAATGATTGCATACGCCTGCACCTGCCAGCACATGAACTTGGTGCCGAAGCTGGCGCCCACATGATTGCCGATGCTGCGGATTTCAAACTGCCGGTTGAATACGTGGAAGAGCGTCACCTTGTCCATATAGGGCGCCTGGCTGGTCCCCCAGATTGTGGCCTTGTTGGGCGGCTCGAAAACAGCAATCGCGCCGACCGATTCCGGTGGAATGGCATTCGGAATGTTTTCATATCCGAAAGTTCCTTCGGTTACCACATCCGCTTCGGCGAATCCCTGATCCACGTTTCCGTGCACGACCCCTTTCAGGCAGTTGGGACCGTAGATGGGCGTGCCTCCGGGAAGGATATTGCTTTCGAGTTCTTCATAAAGCAGAGGAGCGTCCGGCTTGAGGGCCGAATCGATATCGAACACCGCCGGAAGAACCTCGTACTCCACCTCGATCAAGCTCAAAGCTTGCTCGGCGATCTGTTCCGTCGTCGCCGCGACCAGCGCGACTGCATCCCCGACGAAACGGACTTTCTTGTCCAGCACGCGAACATTGCGGGGAGTGCCGCCTCTCCAGTCGGGGATGTCTTCCCATGTAACCACGGCCATCACACCCGGCAATGCCTCGGCCCTGCTCTTATCGATCTTCTTGATTGCGGCGTGTGCATGCGGGCTGCGCAGCACTTTTCCGTGAAGGAGATTCGGGAATCTCAGATCGTCCAGGTACTGGGCGGATCCCGTGACTATCTCGCCCGCGTCGCGCCGGAGCATCGGTTTGCCGATGTATCGATATTTCTCATCCATAATTATTTGCCCCTCCCCGCCACCGACATGACGGCTTTCAGCACCTGATAATGGCTGACACAGCGGCAGAAATTGCCCGAAAGAGCTTCCTTTATCTCCTCTTCAGTAGGATGGGGATTTTCGTTGAGAAGGGCCTTCGAAGTCATGATCATTCCGGGTGTGCAGAAGCCGCACTGAAAAGCGGTGTAGTCCACAAAAGCCTGCTGCAGCGGGTCAAGCGTCCCCGTCTTTGGATCACGGAGCCCTTCGATTGTGGTGATGTTTTTCCCATCGCATTCTATAGTCAAAACCCGGCACGCCGGAACAGCCATGGAATCCATAATGACCGTGCACGCCCCACAAACACCCTGCGCGCAGGAAATCTTCGTCCCCGTCAGGCCGAGTGTTTCACGCAGCGTGTATACCAATGTGTGAGACGGGTCAATCTGCCCTGGTCTGTTGCCCACATCCAGTTCATAAGGATTGCCATTCACTGTAATCATGACTGATTTCGTTGCCGTCATTTTGCTCACCTCTTTGAAGCTACGAGACAGAGACAGAAGGTTTTCGCCGGGAGCGCCGGCGTCTCGCCGGCTCTTTTCTCAGCGTATACGAAACGTGCAGTGTTAGAAACGCTGCAAAAGAGCCGGCGAGACGCCGTCCCGCGGATCGACGTCTCCGATTTTCATATTTCGTTTCACGATTACGCCGGGATGGATTAATCCGCGCAGGACGCCACTGAAAGGCGCCTGCACGGGCAGCCCGCCGACTTCCGCAATGAGTTTTCCGGGATCCAGGTGGTCGCCGATTTTGGCGTGAGCTATGACAGCACCATCGGCGGGAGAGCGTAGAACCCGCTCCTTCGATCGTCCGGCAATCGGCTCCGGCACGCCCGTGTTCGGCTCGATCGAACCGTTCCAGACAACGCGTCCCAAAGAAATGCCGCGATTGGTTTCAATCACAGCGTCGCAGTTTTCTCCGGCGACAAAACCCGGGCCTAATCCGATCAGAAGCTTTGCCGGGCGCGGAATGTGGTCTTGATATCGCTTCAGCATGCGTGCGTCAACTATCACCGCCGGTCGAAAATGTCCTATTGCTTCCCCTTCCGGATCGACCAGGACGGGAATATGTCCCTCATTCATGATCTCTTTTGCAAGGCGGGTATCACCGGGATCGGCGATTTTGCGGGCGGTGCAGTCTTCCACAGTTGCAGTGCCGCAAAATACGGCCTCGGCAAAACAAACACGGCGGCGCACCGCAAGAGGTTGAGGCAGTTCGCTGACGATGACCTGCAGACCGCAGCGATGCAGCCGCAGGGCGACGCCGCTGGCCAGATCTCCACCACCCCGGATCAGGACAATGCCTGACAAAAGCTCGCTTCTCATACGGGAAGGATGCTAGTTTGTGTTCCGGGAATCGATCAAGGAAATAATGAGATGCAGGATCCTGGAAATCCCGTACCTTGCATCCTGTATCCTGCATCTCTTTTAAGAAGAAAAAACCGTGGAAGGAACTTACCTCAGCTTGGTCGATATCTGAGCCGCCACCTCGACGCACTTTTCGCCGTAATCGCGAATGCTTTCTTCCGTCATCCGGAAAGCGGGTCCGACTAAGGAAATCGTGGCGATCACCTGCCCTTTGGGAGTGAAAATAGGCGCCGATACTCCGCTGACCCCCTCTTGAAACTCCTCTCTATCAGTGGCGTACCCGCGTTCACGCACTACCGCCAAATCCGCCCGGTACGGTCCCGGTTTGGTGATGGATCGCTTTGTGGAAGAGGGAAGCCCCTCGATTTGGAGGATTTCGCTCACCCTTTCTTCAGGCAGCCACGCCAGCAAGGCTTTCCCATTCGAGGTGGCAGTGGCTGGAAATCTCGTGCCGATGAATGGAGATGCGCGAAGATGGCTTATGGGTTCCCTTTTGTCTACCATGACCATTTTCGTGTCGTTCAGGAGAGCCAGGACTGCAGTTTCCCCGCTGTAATCGACGAGTTGCTGCAAAAAAGGCTTCGCCAACTGACGGATGTCGAGATTGTCGAGTGCAATCCTTCCGTAGTCCGCCAGGGCGATTCCCAGCGAGTACCGCTTGGTTGCCTCATCGCGCTGAAGGAACTTGTGGTAGCACAAGGTAGTAAGCATCCTTTGGACACTGCTCTTATGCCAGCCGGTCGTTTTGGCAATTTCGGCAAGACTCATTTCGTGTCCGCTGGTCTTGACTAACGCAAGTATCTCAAGTGCTTTGTCCACTGCAGGGACTAAATAGACGCGCTTGCCGGCTTCCTTCCCAGGGGCGTCTTTCTTGAGCGCCACGCCTCCTCCTTCCGGATTGGCTGTTTCATCAATCAGGGAACACTTACGTATATTCCTCTTTTGCCGTCATAACAACATAAATTAGAGCTCGCGCATTGGGCGCCCATTGGGGACGTCTCCCTTTTCGCCAGTTTAGCTTTCCCTGGAACCGGTATTGTTCTGGCGAAAAGGGAGGCGTCCCCGTTTTAACGCTTGGGAGGCAGTTTGGGATTCGCTGCCCGACGGAACAGGATTCCCTCCACGCAAAAAATTATCAGCGCCATCCAGACAATTCCGAATCCCAGCGCTTGCGTAAACCTGAAAGCCTCTCCATACACCAACACGCCCAGGAGGAATTGACAGGTTGGAGTGATATAGTGCAAGACGCCAATGATCGTGAGTGAAATTCGCTGCGCAGCATAGGTAAACATCAGCAGAGGAACAGTCGTGATCAGCCCGGCGCCGGCCATCAATAAGTCCGATTGCAAACCGGTGTGAAGGAATGCACCCCGGCCGATCCAATTCTGATAGCCCAGAAAAAGCAGGCCCGGAACAAAAAGAATGCCTGATTCGAGCGTCAGTCCATACATCGAACTAAGTGGAGCCGTTTTTTTAACCAGCCCATATAATCCAAACGTGACCGTAAGCCCGAGGGCAATCCAGGGCGGACGGCCATAAGCAATCGTGAGGTAGGCCACTCCTGCGCCTGCCAATCCGACCGATACCCACTGGAACAACCGCAGGCGCTCCCGCAAAAAAACCACTCCCAAAAGCACAATGAAAATCGGAGTGACAAAATAGCCGAGACTCGCCTCAACGATGAATCCGGAAATGACTGCCCAGACATAGATGAACCAGTTGAATCCTACCAGGACAGCGGCAACAAAATAAATGCCCATAACCCTGCGGTCCAAAGCCCTGGAGTACAATTCCGACCACTTCCGCGTAATTAGAAGGAATACGGCAAGAAAAATGAATGACCAGATGATGCGATGACCAATCAACTGGATTGCAGGAACATGCTTAATCAGCCTCCAGTATATCGGAACCAATCCCCAGATGAGATAGGCGCCAAACGCGCTGAGAATTCCTCTATTATTCATTCAACAAAATCTCTCTTTCGATTCGAAATTCGAGATTCCCCGGGAGCGCGGGCGTCTCGCCCGCAACGCTTTCTCATCAACCAAGAAATCGGTTGATGAAGCCACGGCGGCCGGGATGGCCGCGCTCCCGGGGAATCTCGAATCATCAGTCCTTATACGGCTCGGGAGGTGGTGGCTGCATGACGTTGATCCGGTAGCGGGAATAAGGCATGTGATAGCTGGTCGGCTTGTCGGGCCTGTTCAGTGGATTTCCCGCAATGCTGGCGGCAACCGGTTCATCCATCCAGCCCTTTTCATATGGAGCCATATAAGCAAGGCGATAAGCAAAATTCAGGAACTTCCAATTCCCATCTTCTTTTACGTACTCTATGTCATATTTGCCGAGGCAGGTGAACTGCTTCATGACGCCGTTTGCGGACAATGAACACACTCCATGGGAGTGCCACACTCCTTTTGCCCTTGTGCGCCGTTTATTTATTTCAATAACAGGATTGCAGGTCATATGGATGGCGAGAAATCCCGGTGTTCTGTGCATCCGGTTCACATCAAACACTGTGTTCCAGAAATACGTGACGCTCTCAATTCCTTCATAGACCCCGCTGTCTTCGATTTCCATCACAACGCCGGGCGTCTTCCGGGCAAAGAGCGCAGGCACCTCCGAATTTCTGCCGATGTGGTACAGATGAGAATAAAGCGATTGCAGCTTCCAGATTTCGAGATAGTCCTTTGCCCATGCGTTCTCTTCCACCTGCGCCTTTAGGCTCCTTACTTCTTCCGCCAATTCTTCTATTGTCATTGCCTTCTTTGTTGCCATTTCAGTTTCCTCCTTGAAAGTGCCGGGTGAACCAGGTGGTCATGACCGAATAAAACTCACAGTTTAGAAACTCGAATTAGTGCTATCTGAAAAGGTTTGTAGATCTACAGCAGGTTAATACATAATCTGCCCAACCAGAACATTTTTCTATTGGGATCCGCGTCGTTTACGGCATTGAGAAAGGAAGGTGGATAGTGAGGAAATCGGCATTATTGGCAGCGGGGCTTCTATTGACGGTGTTTGTGGCTAGTCACGCCAGGGCACAAAGTTCACAGAATTGCGACCGGGCTTGTCTGGAAGGGCTTGTAGACCGGTATCTCGATGCGGCAATTGCCCACGATCCAAGCCTGTTGCCCCTTTCAAAGGACGCGAAATTTACGGAAAACGGCCAACGGCTGGTGTTGCCGGATGCGCACTGGAAGACGATGATCGGCAAGGGCAATTATAAATTGTTTGTCACGGATCCCGAAGCGGGGCAGGTGGCATTTTTCGGAACAATCCGCGAAGAGGCAAACACGAAGGAAGGGACAGGTGCGCTGCTCGCTCTCCGGTTAAAGGTCAAGAATCGTCAGATCACGGAGATCGAGACTCTGGTTGTTCGACCGTCAACGCCGACAGGTCCTGGACGCGGAGCCGGAGCTGCTCCTCCAGTGCCGCAGGGACCGGCCGCAAACCTGGAAAAGCTGGGTGTCCCCAATCACCTGTTTACCGAGACGATTCCGCCGTCGGAACGGATGTCCCGCGCGGATCTGATCAGGGTAGCAAATATGTACTTCTCCGGAATGGAAAAGAACGATGGCAAGGGCGAGTACCCCTTCACCGACGATTGCGAACGGATTGAGAACGGGTCCCAGAGTACCAATGTTCCCGTGCGCGAGGGGCAGACCCGGCCGGATCCAAAGACTTCCAATTCCTATTCATCGACTTGGAGCTGTAAGGAGCAGTTCGAATCCGGGTTGATCCACTTTGTATGGCGAATTCGGGATCGCCGGTTTGTCGCCGTGGATCAGGAGAGAGGCATCGCTTTTGCATTCGGCTTTTTTGATCATGCCCTGGGTAAAGACCGAACTTTCCAGACGAAGGACGGACGTACCGTTACCGGCGGCCCCGTGGCTCCCTGGACTTGGGAAATCGCCGAGTTATTCAAAATTGAAAAGGGGAAGATCCGACGGATTGAAGCCATTCTTCTGCAGTCGCCCTACGGGATGAATTCCGGATGGAGCAACTGGGAAGACGGGTTATCCAGCGTTGCGCGCGACGTAACGAAGCAATAAACGGCGTTCGCCAGAATCGATCAGGAGTCAGCAAGCGGTGAATGCGTCGCCGAAGAAAGCCGCCGGTTGGCCGGTGCTAATTTGCACTCCAACACACTGCAGAGAAAAACACCCTCCGAGCACGCAGTTTGCCTAATGGTCTTGAGTGAAGAACCAGGGCCGGAGATCTGCTTCCGGGATATACCGCATAGCCTGTCGGAATATCGCATGCAAAGTTCCCTGATCCAAACTCCTGTGAAGCGGGATTGTGAGCGTCTGTCGTTCCCCT
>JBEKKY010000290.1:0-5192 GCA_050010475.1 Acidobacteriota bacterium
CTTAATAGGGTCCTCTTCCCTCAAGAAAGGATCAAAGATGCCATCGAATGAACGGCTCTCCACTCACAGCAAGGCGTTGAAGATCAACCGGGACAAACTGGTCCATGGAACGCTTGCGGAAATTGGCGCCGGGCAGGAAACAGCTCGCTGGTTTTTTAGGGTCGGCGGGGCAGCGAGCACGGTGGCCAAGAGCATGTCGGCCTATGATATGGCTGTGAGCGACGCGATCTATGGTCCCGCCGAGCATTATGTAAGCGAGGCCAGGCTTTCAGCGATGTTAGACCATGAATATTCACTTCTCCTCGATCGGCTGGATGCAACGCGGGGTTCAACCACCACCTTCTTTGCCTTTGCAAATACCGTCACAATCCGCAGCCGTTCCAGGCAGGAAGATGGCCATGGCTGGATAGGAGTTCGCTTTCAATCGCAGCCCCGTGGGGAACCCAGCGAAATCATCCTTCACGTTCGCCTGCTCGATCACGAAAGCACCCATGAACAGGAGGCTTTGGGAATTATCGGGATCAATCTCATCTACGCCGTGTTTTATCTCCGCGATACACCGGAAACGCTGATGATCTCTCTGTTGGATGAATTGACTCGCAAGGAGATCGAGGTGGATGCGATCAAATTCGCAGGTCCATGCTTTGCAGGTTTGGATCCACGGCTCGTGGACCTTCATCTGGCGGTACTAGGCTTGACAGACGCCGTCATGTTTACTGCCGACGGTGAAGCGGTCTCGCCAGGAGAAGTCCTGTATGGGAAGGATGTGCTCATTCTGAGGGGAGGCTTTCGTCCGGTCACAAACACAATGATGGACATGCTGGAAACCGGCTTGGCTCAGTTTGCCTTGGGTAAACCGGCCGGCCACGAACCGGTTGTTCTGATGGAGATGTCGCTTCACAATTTAACCGGAGATTCCGGGATCGATACGGCTGATTTTCTTGCCAGGGCAACGTTGCTGGAGAAGCTTGGCAAGCGGGTGCTCCTAACCAATATTGCGCACTTTTATGGCGTCGCAGTGTATCTAAGCCACTTCAGAGTCAAACGGATCGGCATGATTCTTGGATTGCCTGCTCTCGCGCAGGTATTTGAAGAGAAATACTATACGGATCTTCAAGGCGGGATTCTCGAAGCCTTCGGGCGGCTTTTCAAATTCGGAGTGGAAATGCTTGTGTATCCCTCCCTGGATTCAAAGGGCGACGTGGTTTCCGTAGAAACCCTGGAGGTGGCGCCCCAGCTCCGTCACCTATATCGCCACCTCGTGGAAAATGGTCTGATAATTCCCATCTGCACCTATGATCGGTCACAGCTCGGGATCTTTCCGCGCAACGTGCTTGTGATGATTCAGAAAGGAGATATGCGATGGAAAGAGCTTGTACCTGCTGAAGTGGCGCGCCTGATTGGCGAACGAGGCTATTTCGGATACCAACCGGACAGTCATCCCCTGCCACCCGGTTCGCAAACCACGGATTCCATCAACTTCTGACTCAGGGTCTTTGGGGTTGACGAAATCTTCCTGTCTCATTTCTCATCCAGGCATTCGCGTATTGTTTTTCCCATCATTAGGATCGGTAAATACAAGAAGAACCGGTCACATTAAACCTTCGCTCGAGGCAAAGAAGGTTTATACCTGCAGGCCTTCAAGGCGCAACGCAAACTTTGTGGCCTAAGATTTGGATTCCCGAAATCCCAATATCATTATGGTGATGTCGTCATGCTGGGGAGCCTGTGCAGAGAAAGAAAAAACGGCCTCGCGCAATCGGGCCAGAATTTCCGGAGCCGCGGCCCGAGCATTTGCACATAACAACGCTTTGAGCCGCTCCATCCCGAATTCTTCTCCTTCGACGTCGAGCGCATCGATCACGCCGTCCGTGAAAAGAACCAGATGATCGCCCGGCTGCAATTTCACCGTGTCGGACAGGTATTGCGCTTCGGGAAAAAGTCCGAGGACCATTCCTCCGACAGTCAATTCCTTCATGGATCCGTTTCGATCCAGAAGAAGAGGGGGGTTGTGTCCTGCGTTCACATAGGTGCAGTTGCCGTCGGGATCCAGAATCCCGTAGAAAAACGTTACGAATCGGCTGCTTGTGCTACGTTGCGCCACGATTCGATTCAGGTTCGAGATCATGGCCAGCACCGGAGCTTCAAATACGGTTTGCGCCGAAATGATTCCCTGAATCAGAGAAGCCAGCAAGGCTGCCGGCATGCCCTTTCCGGACACGTCGCCGAGTGCAAATCCAAAGCGTCCGCCATCCAGATCGAAATAATCAAAATAGTCTCCGCCGACCTCATGACAGGGACGAATTTGGCCGCAGGCTTGAACGTACGCCAGAGCCCTGTCGGCTGGAGGAAGCAACGCCTGCTGAATCTCCCGGGCAAACGCCAACTGTTCTTCCATCCTGCGTTTGTCTTCGGAATCCCTATACAGCCGCGCGTTATAGATGGCCATGGCCGCTTCGGACGCAAGGCTTTCCAGCGCATAGATCCGGGACTTTGAGAACCCGGAACCGACGCTTGAACTATCCACATACAGGACTCCGATCGTTGCCGCATGATCGCCGCTGGAGATGTTGTCCGTGTCGTGAACGGAAAGATATCGGAGGGGAACACAGGAAACGCTGCGCAATCCAAGACGGCGCGTAGCGCTGTGATCTTCGGGCTGCCCATCGATATCCAGATCCTTAATAAAAACAGAACGGCCAGTTCTGAAAACCTCGTGGGGGACACGACGGCTGGTCTGAAAGCATGACCCATCCAGAGTGCATCTTTGATTGTTGCGCGCGCACCGGAAGCTCAGATCCTCGTTTCCCCCCTTGAGCATGATGAACCCTCGCTCCGCTCCGGTCAGCTCAATCGCCGTATCCAACACCAGAGCCAGAAGGTCATCCAACACGGGGGTCGAGCTGAGAGCTCGGAAAGCCGCAAACAACATCCCCACTTCCTTGAATCCGTGAACCGGCAAGCCGATCCCGGAATTGGGAGCCGAGGCACCCAAAAGCGATTGAAGAAGATCTCCTGTATGAAATACGAGGCTGATCCCGTGAGTTCCGCCAAGCTGAACCCTGTCCCCGTTGTTCAGCTTGGCTTTTTCCACTCGAATTCCATTCAGATACGTTCCTTGTTTGCTGCCCAGGTCGTGCAGCTGACAAACTCCATTGTGTATCAGAACCTCGGCATGAGATCGCGAAATTCCCTTCTGGCTTAATACCAGATCATTCTCGGAGCTGCGGCCCATCGTAAATCTGGGACTAGAAATTTTTGCCCACTTCTCCTTGCCTGATTCGTCGAGGAAAAAGAACTTGGCTTGAAAATATTTGGTCTGCTCGAATTCGCGCGAGGCTAGAAGCCTTTCGCAGCGCTGGAGGCTGACGTCGAGAGATTGGGGAGTCGGCGGTAAGGAGATGATGTCCACCGCGCCCGTATGCCAGGCTTTGAGAACGAGGCCGTTCGATGGGCTGGCGCACATAAGCACAACAGGTAAAGCAAACTCTTTGGTAATCTCCTCGATTTCATTCACGGCGCTGTCGTCCGCCGCAGCTTGAAAATAGAATATGTCAATCTCTTGAGATTTCAGCTTTTCCCTGGCATCCGCAAGATCCCCGGCCTTGATTATGCCATGCCCCAACATTGAAAAATGTGTGGAGACAAGGCTTTCTTCGGAGGATCCTAAACCGGCAAGCAAAATGGAATAGATTTCGGCCATTCTCAGTTGCCTGTTCGTAAAAGCAAAAACGATGAAACCGCAGATTCACACCGCCCCAATCTCTCGACCAGACGCTCTTATCTGCAGGTATCCATTTTCCTATTTGAAACTGGCCACCGCGGCCTTCTCATCATCGAAGACTTCAAAAACCGTCAACAACTTGGTAATGGTGAGCAGTTCCCGCGTTTTATGGCTGAGTTTCAGCAGTTTCAACTTCCCACCCTTGTTGACCGTTGTCGTATAGGTGCTGACCAGTTCGCCAACACCCGAGCTGTCTATGTAGGTTATGTCAGCGAGGTTGAGGACGATTTTTTTCGCGCCTCCCTTCAAAAGATCCAGTACCGCGTTCCGAATGGACATCGTTCCTTCGCCCAATGTGATCTTTCCGCTGCAGTCCAGAATTTGAATGTCGCCTGATGCACGTGTTTCGATTTTCAAAGCCGGCCTCCTTTGTTAAACGAATATTGACGATGATAATAACACGTCCGCATGCCAAAGAGCAGCTTTGTCATCAGCACGCAAAATCCGACAAAAATAGTGCTGCAGCGATTTTCGATGCCTTCGGCAGGGATGGGGACTTTCTCCTGCTGACAGCGGGCACAGAATGTTGGATGGGGCCGGATAGATCGGGATCAGCGAGGATGACTGGAACCGGTTCTCAGGATTTCGCGGGTGAATTCTGTTTGCCAAAAGGTCTTGGTTCGGGACTATGGATTATTCGCTGCAGCGTTCCGCTTTTCTGTTCCACAAACGCGGTGCCGCTCGAAAAGAAGCCACGCCGCAACAAGAGCGAAGATTAATAGGGTAGATCCGAGCCCGATGATACCCCCCTCGGGGCCGTAGGCGCCACCGGTAAAAGGCGCAGGGCCGATATCCTGAAACACAATCAGAGATGAATTGCCCCGGGAATAGCCGCTCATCGAAAAGCCAAACACCCAGGATTGAAAATAGTTCCAGCCGAAGTGAAGACCCAATGGAAGCCAGATCCGCTCGGTGGCAAGGAATGCTATGCCTAATATGACTCCATGGAGTGTTGTGATCAGGACTGAGAGGGGGCTGGCGTTGGCATTTAGTGCGTGCCCTGCCCCGAAGACGGCTGCCGAAACAGCAACTCCGATCCACGAACGGGGAATCAGTAGGAACAGGCCTCCAAGCAATGCGCATCGAAATAGGAATTCTTCCTGCAGAGGTATGGCAATAGACGATCCGAAGCCATGGATTAACGCTGTCCACGAATTGACTTGTGAAACCTGCAGAAAACCGAGCGACCATTCAAGCCAAAATATCGCTGTCATCGCCACGCCGCTGATGACAGCGCCTGCCGCGAGGTTTGCGATAGGCCGGTGATCGAGTGCTACACCCAAGGCTTTAGATAAGGGTACGCCACGTTCTCGCAAAACACGCACGCGGTAGAACGCAAAAAGAATGCAGATGAAGATAATCAGCCATGTCAAAAGCATAGTCAATCATATAGGAAGAAGCTTTAACC